>CAYSUA010000220.1:0-9321 GCA_964433795.1 uncultured Desulfobacteraceae bacterium
GCGCTTATTTTTTGACCTAAATTTTTCTCTTGACTTTCCCCGGATTAACTTAGCGAAGCGGGCGGTGAAGTCCTAATGTTATTTCAGCCGTTAGAGTTTCGTCAATGATTAATAAACTAATTCCTTTCCCCCAGCTGCCCGCATGCAGCCATCAGGCCCAGTCCTCTCGCCGTCCGTTTTCGTACAAACAACCCGTTTTCCGTTAACCAGCTATAAAAACGATTCATGTCTTCCTGCGATGGAGTTTCGAACCGGGTATCTGAATATGTATTGGGATTTACAGGAATCAAATTCACTTTTGTTTTAAGCGGCTTTAAGTATTCGGCCAGTTGCCGGGCACTTTCACGGGTGTCGTTCAACCCTTTGATCAGCACGTATTCGATAAAAATGACTGATTTTCGTTTCAATGGATAATCCATCAATGCTTTCCGGAGCTTTTCCATGGGAAACGTATGGTTTATGGGCATAATGCGGGAGCGGATCTTGTCGTTCGGTGCATTCAAAGATATGGCCAATTTCAAATCCTGCCACCCCAATCCTGAAAGCTTTTTTAAGCCTTCGGCCATACCGACAGTCGATAGGGTGATATGACGTTTGGCGATATTAAACCCCCTCTGATCGCTTATTATTCCGATGGCCTGGCTAACGTTATCAAAATTGTCCAACGGTTCTCCCATTCCCATGATGACCACATTTCTGATCTCATATCCGAAATGAAACCGGGCCGTATAAATTTGTCCGACTATTTCTTCTGTGTTTAGATTGCGGTAAAATCCATTGCTCCCTGTTTCGCAAAACGCACAACCCATTTTACATCCCACCTGGGAAGAGACGCACAGGGTAGAATAAGAGGACATGGGAATGATGACCGATTCGATGCAAAGGCCGTCGTTTAGCCGGGTAACGAATTTGATCAATCCATCTTCTTCTACGATATTCTCTATGGAATTTGAATGTGAATTCAGATCGAGGATATTAAGCTTTGAAGTATCCATTAGGCATTTATAATAATTGAAAATTTAAGATTGAATATTGAAGATTTAAGGAATTTTACCAATTTTAAAGAATCAATCCGTTCATGCAGAAACCTCACGCCAAACCGTTGCGGCTTTGAAGATAATCCAATTCGCGGACGTGTGAAACTCGTGCATAAGGGAGCGTAACATCGAACAGGGCTTCGAGATAAACAAAACATCTTGCTGAATATAACAGTCAGGGGTTTCCGCTGTTGCTTCATGCTGTTAGCTGTAACGCTCCCTAATACACTCAGACAGTCACACGCGCACGAATCGGATCACCTCCAAAGCCTATTCCAGTAATCAACTTGGATTTATTGGATAACCGCATTATAGATTAATACTCATAACCAAAAATCATGGGTCCATAAAGCTTTTTTTGCTCCCTTCCCCTCATGAGATGAACACAACCTGGGTTAACCTCTGAACCTTTGAACGCTGAACCCGTGAACGGTTACAATTTATCTATTGAAATGATTCACGATAAAGTGTTAAAGATTTTGTTTAATATTATGGAAAACCAGAATAAAGCGCAGGATCAATTAAGAAGGCTTCCCGGTGTTGACCACATTCTGGATCTCTCCAATAACGATCCGTTTTTTTTCGACATACCCCGGAAAATAATTGTTCAATCCGTCCGATCCGTCGTCGAAAAGCACCGGAGCGCTATATTGACCGATCCGGATTCCATATTCGAAGGGAATCTAACCGACACGGAAATCCTCGAGCAGGTTAAAAAGGTCGCCCAAGCAGAAGTGGCCCCTAACCTCAAAAGAACCATCAATGCCACCGGCATTGTGGTGCATACGAATCTCGGCCGATCTCTCCTCGCGCAAGAAGTCATGGATCATCTACTCACCATAGCGGGTGGCTATTCCAACCTGGAATTCGATCTCAAGGCCGGACACCGGGGCTCCAGGTATTCGGCGGTGGAGGATATTATCTGTGAATTATGCGGGTCCGAAGCCGCCATGGTGGTAAACAACAACGCCGGTGCCGTACTGCTTTGCTTGGAAACCGCAGCCAAGGGAAAGAAGGTGATTGTTTCCAGGGGTGAGCTGGTGGAAATCGGCGGCTCATTCAGAATCCCGGATGTAATGGCAAAAAGCGGGAGTATATTGCATGAAGTCGGCACCACCAACCGTACCCACTTGAGGGATTATGAAGGTGCTATCGAAACCGACACCGCTTTACTGCTGAAGGTTCATCGAAGCAACTACGATGTGGTGGGGTTCACAGCCGAGGTTACGCTTAAAGAGCTGGTGACATTGGGAGCGACGTATCAAATCCCCGTGATGGAAGATTTGGGCAGTGGTACGCTCATCGATTTTTCCGCATACGGCCTGTTTAAGGAGCCGACAGTCCAGGAATCCATTAAAGCCGGAGCAGACATTGTTACATTTAGCGGAGACAAACTGCTGGGGGGCCCCCAGGCCGGAATCATCGCAGGGAAAAAAGAGATCGTTGATGCGGTTAAGAAAAATCCCCTCACCCGAGCCCTTCGGATCGACAAACTGACGCTGGCAGCGTTAGAGAGCACCCTGCGCCTTTACTGGGATGAAGACCGGGCAATATCACAAATTCCCACGTTGAGAATGCTGACCCTTCCCATTGAAATCATCGAAAAGCGGGCTGAATCCCTCCTTCATCGACTCGAAAAGATTGAAGGTCACCGTCTAAAGGCACAGCTTGAGGACTGCACGTCACGGTCCGGAGGCGGGGCATTGCCTTTGCTGGATTTACCGAGCAAATGCTTAACCATTGCAATCAAGGGAATGTCTCCAAATAGCATAGAGGCTGCCATGCGCAATCATACGACGCCGATTATCGGGAGGATCGAAGATGACAGGTTTATTTTGGACGTCAGAACCGTCCAAGATGATGAGTTGCATATGATACAGAATGCTTTTGAAAAACTCCTAAGAGGACCGGATCATGACGAATAATCTGACCCAGGTATCACACAGCCGTAGCACGTCACAGCAGTTTCTCATTTCAAAAACAGAAGCAAAACCGTCTGTAATAACAACCCTTAGAAAGCTTTCACCAAATAGAGATGCGCTATTAGCCGCATTTCCCGAGCTTCAATTCGGTCAATCTCTGATCGATACTGCCATGGAAACCTTAAACTCGGCCCATAAATTCGGTGCCTTGGCCATTAAAATCGATGCTTTCGCTCTGGATAAGCCGGGCATGGATCAAAACGGGATTCTCATGAACGTGGCCGAATCCATCCATGCAGTCATTCAGCATGAAGACGCTATTTGGGGCCAGCTCGAACCTGAAATATTCGTATGTTTTCTCTCAGATATGACGGCTCCCTCTTGCTTCAAAATTGGCAAGGATATTCAAGAAAACCTTTCTGACCTGAGATCTGAAACCGTGACCATCGGTGTTGCAGCTTATCCGGCAGTCAATTACCAAAAACCAAATATTCTGGACAATGCAAAAAAAGCCTTGAATCATGCTGCGTTCTTCGGCCCCAGCAGTATCGTATCCTTTGATTCCGTCAGTCTGAACATCAGCGGAGACAAGCGGTATGCCGATGGGGATGTTGATGGTGCCATCGAAGAGTTTAAAAGAGCCCTGCTTCTGGATCCGTCCAATATCAACGTGCACAACAGCCTTGGGGTATGCTACGGCGTATTGGGAAAACTCAACCAGGCAAAGGAAAAATTTGAAACAGCCAACTGGCTAAACCCTGATGAATACATGGCCATATACAACACCGGGGTTATCAGCCTGCTTCTGGAAAAAAAGAACGACGCCCTTGAATTTTTCCTAAAAGCACACCGTTTAAGCGAAGACGTGTTTGAAATCTCACTGGAGGTCGGCAGACTCTGCGTAGAATTGAAAGACTATAAAAACGGGCAGAAATACCTCGAGGAAGCCGTCCGACTCAATTCATCATCCAGTTCTGCATATCGTTCCCTGGGTGAGTGTTACGAAGCTCTCGATATGACTGATCCATCCATCCGAGCCTATAAATCGGCAATAAAACTGAACCCCAATGATTCTGCGGTTCTTTCTTCCCTGGGATGCTTGTTCGATCTCAAAGGAGAAAACTCTGAAATTTCAACAACCTTCTGCCGGCAAAGTGTTGAGATTTCACCGGACAACGGCCTCTATCGCCACAGACTCGGTCATTTGTATTTGAAGCAGAACCGCTATGAAGCTGCCCTGGTTGAATTTGAGGAGGCGCATCGCCTGGGATATGATTCGGATCGCCAAATTAAAAAAACACGATCCATAATCGATGCTGCTGCATCGTAAAACCGAGTGATTCAGAGCATGGAATCCATCATTTTAGAAAGCTTAAGAGAAAGCATAGCCGTCAAGGAAAAGACCGTCCGGACCAGTACGGATCTCATTATCCGGGGAGCTCGGATGCTGGCCGAATGCATGGCCTCCGGTCATAAAGTGTTGATCTTCGGAAACGGAGGCAGCGCCGCCGATGCCCAGCACATTGCAGCAGAGTTCGTCAATCGGTTTAAAATCGAGCGAACCCCTTTAGCTGCCATTGCACTGACCACCGACACCTCTATTCTTACAAGCATTGGAAATGATTACGATTTCGATCTGGTGTTTTCAAAACAAATTCGCGCCATTGGGAAAAAACACGACATTGCCTGGGGGATCAGCACCAGCGGCAATTCAAAAAATGTCGTCGAGGCTATCGAAGCGGCAAAAAGTCTCAAATTAATTACCATCGGCATGACAGGACCCGGAGGTCTCTTGGCGGATTGTGCAGATCTGGTGTATACCGTTCCATCAAAAATCACCGCTCATATTCAAGAAACACATATTACCATAGCACACATGCTATGCGATCTTATGGATCGAATCCTTTTCCCCAACGAATATAAGTAGGATTATGCCAAAGCCCATCAAACCCATGGATCTTAAAAAGCTGAAGACCTATTCGCTTGCAAAACGCAAGAGCAAGGTGAGCCTAACGGATTTCGCAAAACCCTGGCACAAGGGGAGCGGATTCAAGGAATTTTTGTCCAACCTGCCCGATATTCTGGGCGGCAGCCATGTAAGGTCCGTTATTTCCGCTATTGTAAATGCGTACAGGGAAAACCGGACCGTGGTCTTTGCCATGGGAGCTCATGTAATCAAGGTGGGACTCAACCCGATTGTAATCGATCTCATGGAACGGGGAATCATATCAGCCGTTGCCATGAACGGGGCCGGCATTATCCATGATGCGGAATTGGCCATGGCCGGAAAAACCTCGGAAGATGTGGCCACATCTCTTGGTGACGGCTCATTCGGAATGGCTGAAGAAACAGCTGAATTCTTGAGCACGGCTATCAAGAATGCCGAAGCTGAATCCATGGGGCTGGGCGATGCAGTCGGCCGGCTGGTGATAGAGCGGGGGTTGCCCCATCAGGAAACCAGCATCCTTGCCGCCGGAGTTCGTTTGAATCTTCCGGTGACGGTTCATCTGGCCTTTGGAACCGATATCCTCCACATGCACCCTGACTTTGACCCCAAAGCAGCGGGGGCAGCCACCCATAGAGATTTCAGAATATTCGCTTCCGTGGTTTCAACCCTCGAGCAAGGGGTCTATCTGAATGTGGGTTCGGCAGTCATCCTTCCCGAGGTTTTTCTAAAGGCTGTGACCCTGGCACGAAACCTCGGTGGCCCTTTGGAAGCGTTCACGGCCGTCAATATCGATTTCATCCGACACTACCGCCCGTTAACCAATGTGGTTCAACGTCCCACCGCCTCAGGGGGCCTCGGCATCGATCTCGCCGGGCATCATGAGATCCTCATACCGCTCATTGCCGCCGGTATCATTGAACAGTTGGACGGATCCTAATAGGCGCTTAAAAGCTATTTCTTTGCTTTTTGTGCAAGAAATTTGATTAGGGATATTTTCACCATCTTGTAATGATTGTATATTTTCAATTCCGGCTTGTCCGGGTTAGGGTTGATTTCAGGATAATCTATGATTAGATTTGCACGTTGATAAGCGCAACGGAGTTAAAAAGATAAATGGAGCGATTCATATGCCGATTTACGAATATCACTGTGAAAAATGTGATGAAGATTTTGAGTACATTGTTTTCGGAAAAGAAAAGCCCTGCTGTCCGTCATGCAACAGCAAAAAAGTCTGCAAACAGATGTCTGTTTGCGGATTCTTAAGTAAAGGCGGCGGCGGCGAAACGGTTTCCAGCTCAGCCGGAGCATCTTCATGCGGCGGATGCGCCGCCACCAGTTGCGGGGGCTGCAGCCACTGATGCGCGATGCCATTAAAATAGGCAGTCGCGGCAGCAAACTGGCATTGTGGCAAGCCAATTGGGTCAAATCTGCATTACAGTCTGAAAATCCTTCCCTGGCCATCGATATTTCCATCATCAAAACAAAGGGCGATAAGATTCTGGATGCGCCCCTCGCCAAAGTGGGAGGAAAGGGTCTTTTCGTCAAGGAAATTGAAGAAGCACTCCTAAACGGGGAGATAGATCTGGCTGTCCACAGCATGAAAGATATGCCTTCGGATATACCCAAAGGGCTCTGCATCGGATCGGTGCCGAAACGAGAGGACCCGGGGGATGCGCTCATTTCCAAAAACGGCAAGTCTTTCACTGAATTAAAGGCCGGCGCCCGTATCGGAACCAGTAGCCTGAGACGAGGGGCGCAACTCCTTCATGCCAGATCAAATATTGAAATTGTGCCCTTGAGGGGCAACCTGGATACTCGAATAAGAAAGCTCGAAACAGGAGATCTGGATGCGGTGATATTGGCCGCAGCCGGAATAAAGCGTTTGGACCTTGAGGATAAAATAACGGAAGTCCTCCCGAAGCGCATCATGTTGCCGGCGGTCGGACAAGGGGCGCTTTGCATTGAAATTCGGCAGGATGACCCGCAAATCGAATCGAAGGTCCATGAGCTGGATCATCGGGAAACCCGTGTTGCAGTGATGGGAGAGCGGGCTCTGTTAAACCGTTTGGAAGGCAGTTGTCAGATTCCCATCGCCGGATACGGCGAAATTGATGGGGACGTGTTAACCCTGCGGGGGTTGGTTTCAGATCTTACAGGAAAAAAGGTGATTAGAGACAGCATCGAAGGGAATGTTTCAAATCCGGAAGAGATCGGGATTACCCTTGCAGAACGTTTGTTATCCATGGGAGCAGACGAAATACTCAACCAGCTGAAATCGGAAGCTTATGAAATATAAAGTCTATCTTGTCGGTGCCGGACCCGGCGATCCCGGCCTGATCACAGTCAAAGGACTGGAGTGCATTCGAAACGCCGATGTCATCATTTACGACTATCTGGCTGCCCCGACCCTTCTACAGCATGCTCCGCAAGATGCGGAGATGGTCTATGTCGGAAAAAAGGGAGGGGACCATACATTGTCTCAGGAAGGGATCAATGCGCTTCTGATCGAAAAAGCGAAAAAGGGTCTGGTGGTTCGGTTAAAAGGCGGAGATCCGTTCATATTCGGACGTGGCGGAGAAGAAGCGGAAGCGCTGATAGATGCCGGAATTCCTTTTGAAGTGGTGCCGGGGGTTACCTCGGCAATTGCAGCACCGGCCTATGCCGGAATTCCCTTAACCCATCGCCAATTCACTTCAACTGTGGTTTTTGTCACGGGTCACGAAGATCCCACCAAAACTGAATCGAGTATCGATTGGGCCTCCCTTGCCAGGGGTATGGGTACCATTGTTTTCTTAATGGGGGTTAAAAACTTGCCCAATATAACACAACAGCTGAAACGCCAGGGGCTTTCGGCGGATACCCCCATAGCCCTGGTGCGATGGGGAACCACCACCGCCCAGGTCACCGTATCCGGAACACTCGATTCCATTGAAGATGAAGTAAGAAAAGCCGGACTCAAAGCCCCGGCCATTATTGTGGTGGGAAATGTGGTCCGATTAAGAGAACGAATGAAATGGTTTGAAAATCGACCCCTTCTGGGCAAACGGATCATCGTGACCCGGGCCCGTGAACAAGCCAGTCATCTGGTGAATAGGTTGTCCGATTTGGGTGCGGAATGCCTCCAGTATCCGACCATTCAGGTGGTGGCGCCGGACAGCTGGAAACCACTGGATCATGCCATCAAGAATCTGCCGGATTACCACTGGCTGGTATTTACCAGTGTCAACGGTGTTCAGTTCTTTTTTAAACGACTTTTTGAAAACGATTACGATGGTCGCGCCCTCAGCCACGTGAAAACCGCATGTATCGGCCCGGCAACGGCCGACAAACTGTTTGGATACGGAATAAAAACAGATATCTTACCCGAAAGTTATCGGGCCGAGTCCATCGTGGAGGCGTTTGAAAAAGAGGATGTTGACGGGAAAAAGATCCTGCTGCCACGAGCCAGGGAGGCAAGACCGATTCTTCCGGTTGAACTCACCCGGATGGGTGCAAACGTCGACGAAATTGCAGCATACTGCACCGAACCGGTATCGAATCACACCGACGCGTTGATGGAACAACTCAGATCAGGGACCATGGATCTGATTACCTTCACCAGTTCATCTACGGTCAAGAATTTTAAGGCCTTACTCCCCATGGACGAACAGGACGATCTCCTCAAAGGCGTGGTTATCGCCAGCATCGGGCCTATTACTACCGAAACGGCAAAAGAAATGGGATTTCCGGTGCATATCACCGCAGATATCTACACCATACCCGGGTTGTGTGATGCAATTCTGAAATTTTATGGTTCCGCATAGCGTATCGGCCGTTTTTCTTGCGATTCCCGCCTTCAAAGCGGGTTTTTCAATGAAATCTTGACCATTGCACGAATTTTAGTGTATTCTTGCAAAACTTCCCGGTTGCTTTTATATCGATTAACCCTTCAACCCATAACTAGAATCAGGATAGAGCATTAAGGATAAAGACGACCGGCATATCAGGATATCGGTATGAGTGAATACTTGGATAACATTCCGTCTTTCGTTGAGACCATCAAATCGATGAAAGAGACCATCATCACCAATATCGTTCTGGTGGGCCAGACGCCTGCGCCCACTTTCAAAGAAAAGCGGCGGGCAAAGGTTTTCATGGAACGTCTGGCCGAATCCCAAGTGGACGAATGTACAACAGACGGTTACCGAAATCCTGTTGGAATCATTCATGGTGTGCCCGGAGAAAAACCGCCGATTTTCGTGGTCGCCCACCTGGACACCCCGTTTCATACGGATATGGTCAACTACAGGGTCGGGGTCAATAGCATTAAAGGTCCCGGTCTTCTCGATAATTCCCTCGGGGTCGGCATCCTGCTGTCATTGCCGGAGATTCTTCGCAATCTGGAACTCCAGTTCGAATCGGATATCGTTCTGGC
>CAYSUA010000221.1:0-9311 GCA_964433795.1 uncultured Desulfobacteraceae bacterium
CGGGTTATCTTCAAAGCCGCAGGTGCTTGACTTGAGGTTTCTGCATAACCGGATTAATCTAAATGAAAGGGGTCAGTATTATGGGGTTGCTTGATGGAAAGACGGCCATTGTAACCGGCGGCGGATCCGGTATCGGAAAAGGAATCGCAAGGATATTTTTGTCGGAGGGATGCTCTGTTGCAATTGCCGGGCGAAAT
Source organism: uncultured Desulfobacteraceae bacterium (assembly GCA_964433795.1). Classification (GTDB taxonomy): domain Bacteria; phylum Desulfobacterota; class Desulfobacteria; order Desulfobacterales; family SURF-15; genus DUZK01. The sequence continues at coordinate 198 of CAYSUA010000221.1, forward strand.
TCCGACCGGCTCAAAGCTGCAGCAGATGAGATCGGAAAGGATGAAAATCGCATTCTGGCAGTACCGACCGATGTTGCGGATTCAGGACAAGTGAGCGCTTTATTTAAAAAGACCATGGAGACGTTCGGAAGGCTCGACATCCTGGTGAATAATGCCGGGGCATTCGGTGGCGGGAGGATCGACGAGGTTACGGATGAAACATGGGACCGTGTTATTTCTACAATCGTTACCGGCACTTTTCTTTGCACCCGGGAGGCATTTAAAATCATGAAGGATGCCGGTGGCGGAAGGATTATCAATATCGGCAGCATCGCAGCAAAGCGTGCCAGGGAGGACTCCGCCCCCTATACAACCGGCAAGCATGCCGTTTGGGGCCTAACCCAGTGCACAGCGTTGGACGGAAGAGAATTCGGCATAACCGCCAGTTGTCTGAATCCCGGAAACACCAGCGTGGAACGACGGAGACCGGGCGATACCTCGGATACAGGCCGGAATCAGGGGCCGGAACCCATGATAACCGTGGAAGATATGTCACGCACCGCACTTCTGATGGTGACCCTCTCGCCCGAAGCGAACATGCTGGAAACAGTGGTGTTGCCGGCTTCACAGAAATATATCGGACGCGGTTAAGGTCATTGAAGAAGCGATGGAGCCCAAACGCCAAAACACCTGCCCTTATTCGTAAATATTATGACATGTTTTTATGGTACTATATTGATTCACCACAGAGCGAAGCCTGAAGCGAACCCCGCGCAGCGGGATGCAAGCATGCGCGGTGAAACAAAGAATAATACGTAACCGTATTTAAGAATGAGTGTACTTAGTGAAGAATAAGGAGGAACAAATCGGATGGATTTATACGATCGAGCCAAAAAGGTATTGCCGGGGGGAGTCTGTTCATCGGTGCGCTTGAATCATGGAATCGGACATCCTGTTTATGTCACCCAGGCGGACGGAGCGAGGTTTACGGACATTGAAGGCAATGAATATCTGGATATGTGCTGCGGGCACGGGTCGATACTATTGGGCCACGGGCATCCTGCGGTTCGCAAAGCCCTCGTGCAGACAGCCGAACTCGGCATTTGCTGTTCGGCAGATATGCCGTATCATGTGGATCTGGCCGAGCAGATATGTCGTCTGATACCCTGTGCCGAACAAGTCCGTTTCACCAATGCAGGAACTGAAGCGACTTTACATGCCCTTCGGCTGTGCCGGGCGGTTTCCCGCCGAGATAAGATCATCCGGTTTATCGGTCACTTCCACGGCTATCACGAATATACCTACATCGGCGGGCATCCGCCTATCGAAGAGTTGGGCCGAGCCTCGCAATATCGTGAATCAGCCGGAATCCCCGAGCCCATGAGTCAGTTTGTCATAGCGATTCCGTTCAACGATCTGGAAGCACTCGAACTCGCCATTAAAAATCACCGGGACGATGTCGGTACGGTGATACTGGAGCCGATAAATTTTAATTCAGGCGGGATTCAACCACAGCCGGGATTCTTGGAGAGCGTGCGTCAGATTACCCGGAAATACGACATACTGCTCTTCTTTGACGAAATTCTAACCTCTTTTAAAAAGAGCACCGGTGGTGCTCAGCAGGATTTAGGCGTCACACCGGATATTAGCACCATCGGAAAAGCACTGGGCGGCGGTATGCCCCTTTCGGCTATCTGCGGGCCGGAAATCTTCATGTCCAGATTTAAGCCTGTGGGAGATGTGCAACATAGCGGGACATTCAATGCGCCGCTGGCAAGTATTCTAAGCGGCCTTGCATTCTGCGGGGAGATTGAGAAACCGGAGTTTTATCCCAGCTTGCTGGCAAAGGCGGATCGATTTTATAAAATGCTCGATGAAGTGATTGCACGTTTGGCGCTTCCGATTCAAGTGCCGCGACACGGTGTCCGGTTCGGGCTGATTATGGGACTTGACCGTAAACCCGTTGATTATAAAGACGTGCTTTCTCATCGTCGTGACTTGATGCTGGCCTTTATCCGTGAAACAGTTTCCCGTGGCGTATACTTCCATGACTATGGCGGCAATGCGTGCCATCACGGATTCAGTGCGGCGCATACGGATGAAGATCTCGAAAGGGTGGTGGGAGTAATGGAGGATTCGCTGAAAAAAATCAAAGATCAATTTGCATAACACGGATTTCCTCTCAACTTGAGCCGTGTTTAGTATCGCGCGTAAGACAATATACCAACGTGGCAACCGCAAGATAGGCTGCGCAGACCAGAAATGTGACCCTGAAAGCGCCCGGGCCGAACGAAGCATCCGGATAGAGGGTTTGCATGAGGTTTCCCAGCACGTGGAGAAATGCAGCCGCTCCCACAAGTGCGAAAAAATTAATACTTGCCATGGCGGTTCCCGCCATTTCAGATGGAACCTGTTCTTTCATTTGAGCGTACATGACCAGGCCGGTGCTGTTAAAAAAACCGATTCCAAAAAAGAGGACCGTCAGGATTAGAGTACTCGTTCCGGGTGGAACCAAGGCAACGGTCAAAAATATGAGGCAAAAGCAGGCAAGTCCGAAAATGACGATCCATTTTCGTGTTTTTAGGATGCTGTCCGACAGCAAACCGAACAGCGGGCCGCCGAAAACAAATCCAATATTTAAGGCCAATATTATATTGCCGGTGCGAATCGGGGATAATCCCATAGCCGCCATCAGATAGGGTCCGGCCCAAAGACTTTGCAGGGCAAAATAGATTCCGAATCGACCAAAGTTGGCAAAAGAAATGATCCAATAATCCCGTGTTTTGAAAAGGGGACGGAGATCTGAAAACATATTCTTGAATCCCTTGGAAGCATGTCGGGATTTCGCTCCAAAAGGTGTTTCTTGGGGTTTGTCGCGAACAACGAGAAAGAAAACCGTTGCCGCCATGAATGTAATAACTGCAAAAAGGGTGAACACATCGCGCCATCCTATCCCTTTGACCAACAGGACAAGAGGTGTGGTGGAGGTGATATTTCCCAATGTGCCGACGGAGGCGACCATGGCCGAGAGGGTTGCAAATTTTAGAGGATCGAACCAAAGCGTGATGAGCTTGAAACTGCCCATCAGGTTACAGGCCATTCCGATTCCCAGCAGTGCTCTGCCGATAACCGACACGGCCAGTGAATCCGACCATGCAAAGATAAAACCCCCGGCCACGGCTATCAGCGAAAGGACGGTCATAGTGACTCTGGGGCCGATGCGATCCAGATAAATGCCCATGGGGATCTGGGCCAGCGCAAAAGCATAGAAAAATGCGGCAGACATAAAGCTGATGCCTTTTGCATCAAGGGAAAGGTCTGCCATTAATAGGGGGGTGATGACCGCAAGGCAGGTTTTGTAGAATTGGGACAATAAAAACAGCGTACATGTGGCTGCAAAGATGGCCCAGCAGCGGGGGATGGACAATTTCATTTATATAGCGCTCCGGCAAATTCATCTTATAGGATTCTTAATCTTACTATTCGAACGAACTCTTCCCTGCAAGGGAATTTTTTCTTGAAGTTGATCATTTATTTTCACCACCCGCTTCGCTGGAGACACAGAGTTCACGGAGGTGCTAATTTTTTGATTTGCCGGGAGACGACGGCAAATCAAAACTATCATGAATGCGTCAGTGTGTGTTTTATATACCCGAAGGGTTGAATGGGTTTTCCCGATGGTATCTCCCGATCGGGAAAAAGAAGAAAACGCTCTCTGCTCTCCGTGACTTGTGGTGTATTAAAGGATCAGGATGCAAACAATTAGAGCTTTTTGAAATAAGATAGAGATCATATACAATTCTGTTTCTAAAAACACTTGACAGGCGGGGTCATAAAGCGGATATGCTTTGCCGGAAACGGATCATTCAATCGATCCAACATGTAGAATCCAGTAGCCAGGAGCCATACAAGAGGGATGAAGAAAGAATCCGGTTATGCAGAAAGCTCAAGTCAAGCTCCTGCGGCTTTGAAGATAATCAGATTCGCGGACGTGTGAAACTCGTGCATAAGGGAGCGTAACATCGAACAGGGCTTCGAGATAAACAAAACATCTCGTTAAATAGAATAGTTAGGGTTTACCGCTGTTGCTTCATGCTGTTCGCTGTAACGCTCCCTAATACACTCAAACAGTCACACGCGCACGAATCCGATCACCTTCAAAACCTATTCCCGTAATCAAGTTGAACTTAATGGATTACCGAAAAAGAAAGAAAACCTAAACATTTTGAAATTAAAAGAAAGATATTGATATGAAATGGTTATCCGAGCGCATACAAGGGATTAAGCTTTCAGCAATTCGAGAGGTCATGTCCAAAGTAGAAGCGGCAAAGCAAAAAGGGATTGCCGTTACCAATTTCTCCATTGGAAGGCCTGACTTTGATACGCCGGATCATATTAAAGCTTCTACAAAATCGGCACTGGATCAGGGGCATGTTCACTATACTGCCAGTGCGGGGATTCCTGGTTTGAGGGAAGCCGTCTGTCGAAGGCTGGGAGAAGATTTTGAACTTAATATCAGCCCGTCAGAAGTCATCGTTACCAACGGTGCCACAGAGGCAATCCATATCGGTCTTCAGAGCATATTGAACCCCGGAGATGAGGTCATCGTACCCGAGCCCATGTATGTGTATTATACGGGCTGGTCTTTTCTGGGTGGAGCAAAATGTGTTTCGGTTCCTTTGAGTATGGAAGACGATTTTGTCCTGAAAGCCGATCGCCTGAAAGATTATATATCAGATAAAACCAAAGTCCTCATTCTCAACTCCCCCAATAATCCCACCGGTCAGGTTTATGAGAAAGAAGATTTGCTCGCCATCGCTGAATTGGCTGTACAGCATGATATCATGGTAATCTCGGATGATATCTACAATCAGATGGTCTATGATGATGTGACCTATTTCCCCATTGCCAACGCACCGGGCATGAAAGAGCGGACGATCATCATCGGGAGTTTTTCAAAAAGCTACGCCATGGACGGCTGGCGAATCGGATATTTGATCGCACCGCAGGTGCTCATCGATCAGGCAATGAAAATGCATCAACATATTGTGAGTTGTCCCAACAGTTTTGTGCAGTTCGGGGCCCAAACCGCTTTGGAGGCATCCCAGGAATGCGTGAAAGAAATGGTGAGTGAATTTGATCGACGCAGGCTTCTGATTCTTTCCTGCTTGGATGATATGGGGATTCCTTATGTTCGACCAAAAGGCGCATTTTATGTGTTCCCGGCCATTGAGCAGTACGGGATGACATCCAAAGCATTCAGTGATTTTTTACTGGATGAAGCACAAGTAGCCGTGGTTCCGGGTGATGCTTTCGGTGAAGCCGGTGAAGGGTATATCCGAATCTCCTACTCGACGTCGTATGAAGAAATCGAAAAAGGAATGGAACGGGTGAAGAAAGCGTTGAGTAGATTATGACAAATAAAAATGTCAGGATCATCTCTAAAAAAGGTATTAATAAAATGGAAACGATTCGAATGAGAAAAATTCGGCAGATTTTTGAAGATAAGAAAATAGAAAATATACCGAAAGTGATTGCGCAGGAACTGAAACGGATCGGCATGGATGAAAAGATCAAGCCGGGTATGGAAATCGGGATTACGGTGGGAAGCAGAGGAATCCGGAATCTTAATACGATCGTCCAGTCCGTTATTCGCGACGTGAGGCAAAGAGGGGGTGTTCCGTTCATCCTGACGTCTATGGGTTCACATGGTGGCGCCACTGCGGAAGGTCAGATCAAGGTGCTGGAAAAATTCGGAATTACTGAGGAGAGCATGGGTGTTCCCGTAAAATCGGGCATGGATGTCGTTGAGCTGGGAACCCTGGGCAACGGCCTTAAAGTCTATTTTGATAAGATTGCATTTGAATGCGACGGCATCATTGCGGTTAACCGGATAAAGGTGCACACGGCGTTTAAAGCAAGGATCGAAAGTGGATTGCACAAGATACTGTCCGTCGGCCTGGGCAATCACAAAGGGGCGAGCCTGGTGCACAGCCTAGGTGTAAAAGGGCTTAAAGACTATATGGTGGAATTTGCTGCCGTCATTCTTCAGAAAGCACCCATACTGTGCGGTATCGGAATCCTCGAAAATGCCTACGATGAAACGTGCCGAATCATGGGAGCAGCACCTGGAGACTTCGACAAGGTGGATTCGGAACTGCTCGGTGAGTGCAAGAAAATCCTTCCGAAACTGCCGGTCCGGGACATGGATATTCTGATCGTTCAGGAGATGGGGAAAAATATCAGCGGCACCGGCATGGATACCAATATTGTGGGCGGGGTTATCGGTTATGATCCTGATGAATATACCCCGCCCAATATTAAAAGAATCATCCTGCACGATTTAACCCCCGAGACCGGCGGAAACGCACTGGGGGTGGGATCCGCCGATTTAATCACAAAAAAAGTCCATGATAAAATCGATCTGAATTCCACCTACACCAATACGGCCACTGCAACCTTTCTCGAACGGGCCAAAATCCCAATGGTAATGGATACGGAAAAAGATGCCTTTGATCTGGCAGTCAAGACCATTTGGAATTTACCCGGTACCATTCCCCGGATCGTTATCATCCGGAACACGTTGAAACTGGATGAACTTTATGTGTCCGAGCCGGTCTGGGAAGATATAAGGGGTCGGGCTGATATTGAGGCGACCGGGGATTGGGAGACGATTGGGTTTAACGGTTCCGGCGAATTGACATTAGCGGTATAAGGCAATGAAATGATCATTGTTGAGATTATGAGTTACTTGAGTGAACTTCATAACCAGATAACAGAATCTTAGAATCGAAACATCCAGCAACAAAGGAGAAATTATCATGGCTGACAAAGAACGAGTCAAAATTGTAATTCCGGGTGACGATCCTGTTCAATGTGCCGGATCGCCGCATCTTGAGAAGCTGAAACCCTATGGTGATGTGCAACTGTATACCGATCGTCCAGGATCGGCGGCAGAAAAGGTAGCGCGTGCTAAGGAAGCAGATATTCTGATCAACAGCCGGGGGGTGGTTTCCTGGGGTGCTGAGGAGTTTAATCAACTGCCGAATCTGAAAATGATAGCAACCTGCTCCATCGGAACCGATATGTTTGATCTTGAAGCAGCAAAAGAAAAGGGGATCATTATCTGCAATCAACCGGGAAGAACCGCGCCGGTTGTGGCCGAGCACATGTTCGGGTTGATGTTTGCGGCAGCAAAACGAGCCGCTTTTTTTACAGCCGGCGTTAAAGAGGGCAAATGGCTCAGAATGGACAATATGATGGTCCAGGGGAAGACCTTGGGAATCGTAGGAACCGGAGCCATCGGGGCTGAAATGGCAAGGCTGGGACGGGCAATCGGAATGAACGTGGTCGCCTGGACATACAATCCCACACAGGAAAGAGCCGAAAAACTCGGCGTGACCTTTGTGGGGTTGGATGAACTTCTACAAAAAGCGGATATTATCAGCCTTCATGTTAAATTGACCGACGACAGCAACGGATTGATCGGAAAACGTGAACTTGGAATGATGAAGCCGGGCGCCATTTTATTGAACGGGGCCAGAGGGGCTGTGGTTGACACCGGCGCTCTTGTGGATGCGTTAAACACCGGACACCTTGGCGGAGTCGGTATCGATGTCTACGACCAGGAACCGGTACCCCCGGATTATCCGCTGCTTGCCTGCGAGCAGGTAGTTCTGACCCCCCATTGCGCAGACATGACGCCCGAGGGCGTGGATTTGTTGAACAGCGGCGCTGTTGAAAACATCATCGCCTATCTGGAAGGGCGGACCCAGAATAGAGTAACCTAGGGAATTGAAAATTTAATATTGAAGATTGAATATTAAAAGGAATCCGTATCCCTTTCAGAATTTGTCTCCAAATCTTCAATTTTCAATTCTCAATATTCAATGGGCAGAGCCCAAGGGAGCGACTGATGGAACCGATTATCGGTATTCTCGGCGGGATGGGACCGGAAGCTACCGTGGAGCTGTTCCGTATCATCATCGAATTAACGCCGGCCAAAACCGATCAGGAGCATTTCCGGATTCTCATCGATAACAATCCGAAAGTTCCCGACCGGACGGCAGGCATTCGCGGTGAAGGAGAAGACGTGCTTCCGGCTTTGGTGGATTCCGGTCGGACGCTTCAGGATGCAGGTGCGGACTTTCTGGCCATACCCTGCAACACCGCCCATTATTGGCTGGAAGAACTTCGCCAATCGTTGTCGATTCCCGTTATCGATATGGTGGGAGAAGCCGCTCTCGCAGTAAGTCGTCACACACCATCTTTAGAAACTGTCGGGCTGTTGGCCACCACCGGAACAGTGGAAGTCGGTTTATACCAGAAAGCTCTAAACGTGAATGATATCCGTGTGCTGCTGCCCGATGAAGAAGAGCAGGCCGGGATTATGGAGGCTATATATAAGGTCAAAGCTGCGGATTATACGGGCAAGGAAAATGTCGTCAATATCGGAAACCGGCTGATCAAGCAGGGGGCGGACGGAATCGTTTTGGGTTGCACGGAAATTCCGCTTCTTGTGAATCAGAAAGATTTCGAGTGTGCAGTGTTTAATCCCCTTGAAATTCTGGCCGGAAAAGCAATAGAGCTTGCCCAGGCGGGTCTGCGTACTATTTAACTTGATAGTATAGGAATTTCCTTTTTAGGACAGCTCTTTTTCTTTTTCCCACGTTGGCAAAAGAAAAATGAATAAACGTCTGTGTATGTCTGTGTGGGTCTGTGGCTAACTTAATGGCGGGACTTAAATCCGGCTTGACAAATGCGGGTTTAGAGGGCTAGATCTCATTATAGTCGTACCTTTTAGATGTTACTTGCCCTTCGATAAAGGAGAGACTGCATGTCCGAAGAATTTGTTCGACCCGAAGGTTCATGGGTAGCACTCGTTACTCCGTTTGATTCAGCCGGAAATCTGGATTTGGATTGCTTCAAGAAACTGGTGGATTTTCAAGTGACCAACCGTACCGATGGGTTGCTGTTTATGGGATCGACCGGAGAATCAACTTCCCTTACTTTGGAAGAGCGGCGTGATATCATTGTCGAGATGACGGCTTATTGCAGAGGAAAGATTCCGGCTTTCCACGGTGTGACCTGTTCCACAACCAAAGCAACCCTTGAGCTTGCAAAGCTTGCGGAGGA
>CAYSUA010000222.1:0-9302 GCA_964433795.1 uncultured Desulfobacteraceae bacterium
TGAAGCCGCTCTTGCCGTTCATCGTGGTGTATACCGGAATTGCCAGCAACTCTGCAAACGCCTGAAGCTCATCCCAAGCCCGGGCGTAGAGTATTCCCTGACCGGCCCGGATAACAGGACTTTTCGCCGCCAAAAGCATCTTGACAACTTCCTTGATGTCGGCCGGATCGCCACCGGTTTTTACCTGCTTTACCGGATTGTATTGGAACAAATTATCCTCGAATTCCTCGTTTGCAACAGATAACGGCAGCTCAATCACCACCGGGCCGGGTCGCCCCATCCTCAGCTGAGAAAAGGCTCTTCTCATTATCTCGGTCGTGCGGTCTGCATGATCGATGCTGTCTACATACTTTGTTATTTCCCGGTAGCACGATTTCATTTTGAAATCGGGAACCACGGCATATTCAGGTCGTCGTGCGCCGCCGGGTAAGACCAGAATCGGTACGGAATCGGCAAAAGCATGGGCGACACCGGAAAAGGCGTTTTCAATACCCGGACCATGCTGCACGACGCAAACACCGATATTTTCGCCAAATGAAGCTCTGCTGAACCCATCGGCGACATTGACCGCAACCCTTTCCGTACGGAATTTAATGAACCGGATATCTTCTTTTGCCAGGGATTCGAGCAAAAGGTTCATCGGGAAACCGGTTACAAACTTAACCCCTTCTTTTTTCAATATCTTAGCTTGCGCCGTTACCGCTTTAATCATTTCTACCTCCTCACACTTGAAGTGGTTCACAATTCTTTAGGGCTTTTTCTATTATCGACTCGTCATCGCACTAAGGGTCAGCCCGGAGTCTCCCGCCGGCCAGACCAAGGATAATCGAGGTTATCTTGACACAGAGGCCCGTCATATTCAACACACCGATGATGGGGCCGGCATAGCAGTCGGATGTTTTAAATGAAAAACGCAATATTTCATGAACGTACCGAAAGCCCCCATGATAAAGGATATGTTGACACGGTTCTAAGGTGCATAATAATCAAAGGAGATGTCTAACAGTATTCTATGATTATTTACTGCTAACGGAATGGAGAGTGTTTTGACGGCAAAATTGTTCTCGACATTAAAGCTGAGGGGCGTTGAGTTTAAGAACCGCATTTTTGTCTCACCCATGTGCCAGTACTCCTGTGAAAACGGTATGCCGAACGACTGGCACCTGGTGCATCTCGGGACCCGCGCAGTGGGAGGAGCAGCGTTGGTATTTGCCGAGGCAACGGCCGTATCGTCGGAAGGGCGAATTTCACCCGGGGATACGGGCATTTGGTCCGATGCGCACATCCCCGGCTTTAAGCGTATCGCTGCATTTATAGAGGCGCAGGGGGCACTGCCCGGTATTCAATTGGCCCATGCAGGTCGAAAAGCCTCTACGGATGCTCCCTGGCGTGGCGGTCATCCCATTCCGGAACAAGAAAACGGGTGGCTACCCATTGCCCCGAGCCCCATCGCCTTTGATGATCATTTCCCCGTACCGCGAGAGATGACCGATGCGGATATGGAGCGGATCGTCTCTGAATATACGGCTGCGGTAAAAAGGAGTCTTACGGCCGGGTTTAAAGTTATGGAGCTCCATATGGCCCATGGATATCTGTTTCATCAATTCTTGTCTCCGGTTTCAAATCACCGGAACGATCAATGGGGGGGAGGACTCAAAAACCGGCAGTCTTTTCCGCTGAAGGTGGCGGCGGCCGTTCGGGAAATCTGGCCCGAGCACCTGCCGCTGTTTGTCCGCATTTCCTGTACCGATTGGATTGAGGACGGATGGGATCTTGCCCAGTCGATTGATTTTTGCAGGCACCTTAAGGAACTGGAGATCGATTTCATCGATTGCTCCAGCGGCGGCATGGTCCCGGATGCGGTGATTCCCACAAGCCCCGGTTACCAGACACCGTTTTCAGCAGCCATCCGCAGGGAAGTCGGCATTGCCACCGGGGCCGTGGGGCTGATTACGTCACCGGTCCAGGCCGAGCAGATCCTGGCAACCGAACAGGCCGACGCCGTTTTGCTGGGCCGGGAATTTTTGAGCAATCCCTATTGGCCGCTGAACGCCGCTGCGGAGCTGGGGGTGGATCTGCCATGGCCGATCCAATACAAACGGGCCAAGCCGGTTGGACGGGAGCCTATTCCAAAACATTGATAGCGCCCCAGGCTGAAAGAGGGTCGCTGCGGAAAGCTTTATCCATGCTTTTTAAGGAACATACGAATCGCGCCGTCTAAACGACGGCAGGGAGGGAATCATGAAAAAATATGTTTTGAAACCCGGTGAAAAAGGTACGGACGCACTTCAGGTTCATGAAATGACGTTACCGGATCTCGATGACCATGAGGTCTGCGTGCGCGTACATTCAGCTTCCATTAACTACCGGGATCTGATCGTCGCCAAAATGGGAGTAAGCCAACCGTTGGTCCCCCTTTCCGATGGGGCGGGCATGGTTGAAGGTGTCGGAAAATCGGTGGTCGGTTTAAAAAAAGGAGACCGGGTTGTCGGTCTCTTTTTCCCGCGCTGGCAAGGAGGGAGTATCGATGCCGTTAAGTTTGCATCCGCCCGTGGCGGAGAACCCACAGAAGGCATGCTTGCGCAATACGTATGCGGCCATGAAGACGGGTTTATCAAATTTCCGGATCACCTTTCTTTTGAAGAAGCCTCCACCCTGCCGTGTGCAGGATTGACGGCCTGGAATGCCATCGTTGTTCAGGGAAAATTGAAACCGGGTGAAACCATCTTGATTTTGGGAACCGGCGGTGTTGCCCTGTTCGGGTTGCAGCTTGCCAAGAGCATCGGAGCACGCGTGATTCTCCTTTCAAGCTCGGATGAAAAACTTGAAAAGGGTAAAGCCATGGGTGCCGACGCCTTGATCAACTACAAAAAGGAGCCGGATTGGGAAAAATCGGTCTTGCAGAATACCGAACAGGCGGGCGCCGATATCGTTCTGGAACTCGGCGGGGGCGGGACACTCGCCCGATCCATCGAAGCTGTGAAAATGGGTGGGCGGATCAGCCTGATCGGGGTGTTGACCGGATTTGACGCGCAGATCAACCCGTTGCCCATTCTCAGGAAAAGCCTCACGATCAACGGGATTTACGTGGGCAGCCGGGAAATGCATGATCAATTTCACCAGGCATTGGACGTCAATAAAATACACCCGGTCATCGACCGCGCTTTTAAATTCGATCAGGCCAAAGAGGCTTATGCGTATATGCAAAGCGGACGGCACTTCGGAAAAATTGTCATTCAATTGGAATCATAGGTAATATGATTACCCATTGAAAAAATATGAATCGTTCACGTTTCTGCAGCATATACATGAGTGATCGGAGAATTTTTCTTGTGGCCCGCTCAATCAATATTCAGCGACTCCATCGCGCATTCAGACAGTGCGCGATTCCGCTGCTGAATACCGATTGAGCTATTTCAGTAACTCAGGGAAAACATCCCTCGCTTACATAAGGACCGAACAATGATAATCAAAAAGATCGAAACCTTCTGCAACCGGTTTGTCGGTTTCGTGCGAGTGACAACCGGAGACGGCATGCAGGGGTGGGGACAGGTTTCCACCTACAATGCGGATATCACCGCTCAGGTCCTGCACCGTCAGGTTGCACCCCACACTCTCGGCTGTGATGCATTGGATACCGCACCCTGGATCGATGTGATCCTTGAAAAGGAACACAAGTTTCCGGGCTCATACCTGTGTCGGGCGCTGTGTGGTCTGGATACCGCACTCTGGGATCTGCGGGGCAAAATTGAGAAAAAAAGCGTGTGCGAGTTGCTCGGGGGCCGTCCGCGTCCGTTTCCGGTATATGGTTCGAGCATGCGCCGTGACATCTGCCCGAAAGATGAATCGGATCGACTCCTGAACCTTCGGGATGAATTCGGCTATCGTGCCTTCAAATTCCGCATTGGGAAAGAATGCGGCCACGATGCGGATGAGTGGCCGGGACGCACAGAATCGATTGTTCCCATGTTACGCAAATCCCTCGGTGAGGATATCCGGCTTCTTGTCGATGCAAACAGCTGCTATTCACCGACAAAGGCAATCGAAGTCGGCCATATGCTGGAAGAAAATCGCATTTGCCATTTCGAAGAGCCGTGTCCTTACTGGGAACTGGACTGGACGGCAGCGGTCGCCCGCGCACTCGACATCGATGTGACCGGCGGCGAACAGGACTGGGATCTAACCATCTGGCGGCGCATGATTGACATGCGCGCAGTCGATGTGGTGCAGCCGGACGTCTGTTATATCGGAGGCATCCGCCGCATGCTCAAGGTGGCGCAAATGGCCGAAGCTGCCGGTCTGACGGTGACCCCGCACTCTGCAAACTTGTCTCTTGTGACGGTCTTCACCCTCCATATCATGGGCGCACTGCCCAATGCAGGACCCTATGTCGAGTTCTCTATCGAGCCGAACGCAGGCTATTACCCCTGGCAGGAAGGCCTCTACGATCCCGTGCTTATGGTACGGGATGGAAACGTGCAAATCCCCGCAGACCCGGGCTGGGGCGTGACAATCAGACAGGATTGGTTGGACAGGGCGACCTGTCAGATCAGCGAAATGGGGAATTGATCTGTGGCGGGTCGCAATCGGAAACCGGTGCTATACGACAAACCGGCCGTCTTGGAGTATAATTTCTCCATCTACCGTTACGGTCGGTTTGAGAAAAATCAAATCCACATGCCAACCCGTGGAAACATTGCCACCTAAAGACTTGTTGTCACCCAGCGCCACGTGTACACTCCCGTACAAGTATTTTGCTTCACGGATGGTGGTTCCTGCCCGGCATTTGGGGTTGGTGCCGATTGCAAACTCGGCGATATTTCTTGCAGGTTCGCCGGTATGTTGGATTATTTCAAGCAGCCTTTCCGCTGCCGCCGCCCCTTCAACGTGAGTCACCATTCCCGCCTGTACGTTTAACTTCATCGGCTCGTTAAGAAAACCGATCTCTTGCTGTTCTACCGAGTAAGGGTTTGCGAGGACCCCTTCGGAAAGACCTTCAATCGGTGCAATTGCAACTTCGCCTCCGGGGAAGCCGCAAAACCGGCCGGGCTCTGTTGCCATACAGTATAGTGGAACTGCATCCCTGCCTTCCAGCGCTATTTCTATGTCAGTCCCCTCAGGGGTTGTCAGGTGCGCTTTCTTGCCATTGCTGAGATATTCAGCCAGCCTAATGCTGAGTTTCTTAACTTTTCCGTAATCGGCAAGTGCACCCCCGCGCATCATCATGTCCTCGGTAAACCCCCACATATGGACCTGTCGAGAGCCGGCCTTTAAGGCATCCCGGCAGGCATCCGTGTGCGCCAGGGCAAAACTGGTCTGGGCAATCAGGGCGTCGCAGGCATTTATGGCAGCGACGGCCACAGGCGGCGGTTCTATTCCACCGACATCGTGGGCGCTCATCATCACCACCACTGTCTCGGCACCGGCAACTTTGCTTTCTATTGCCAAAAGCTCTGTGATGCTTTGCGGGCAGCCTGTATCGGTTAGGATGCAGACATTTTCGCCTTCCTTTATTGCCAGAATCTGCTCGATGACCCGTTTCGCTGTGGGTGCCATGGACATGTAGGCTAAACTCATACCTTTACACTCCTTTCGCAGTTTGATTTTATCTAACGCTGTTAGAAAATTAAGTAATATTAGCTTGTCAACTGCCCCAACTCTTTCAGATAAACATCTTCCTGACACACGATCGATTTGAATCGGTTCAGATACTGCAAAAACCAGAAGACAATATCAAGAATATCAGGGGGAAGGCAAATCCTAACCGCCCCCTTGCGCTTGTTTTTTTGATGTTTATTTTAATAAGTTCGGTTTTCCAGCAAAGTCTTTTTAAATGAAAGTCAACAGAATGATGAATATACTCAGAAACGAACATATCAGAAATATCGCCATCATTGCCCATGTCGACCATGGCAAAACCACCCTGGTGGATGCCATGTTCGACCAGAGCGGCCTGTTTCGCGCCAACCAGGAGGTCAACGAGCGGCTCATGGACAACCTGGATCTGGAGCGTGAGCGGGGCATCACGATTGCGGCCAAAAACTGCTCGGTAATGTGGCGGGGGGTTCGTATCAATATTATCGACACCCCGGGGCATGCCGATTTCGGCGGAGAGGTGGAACGGGCGCTGTCCATGGCGGACGGCGCGATTCTGCTGGTGGACGCAGCTGAAGGCCCCCTGCCGCAAACCCGCTTTGTCCTTAAAAAAGCCTTGGAGGCCGGTCTGAAAATTATCGTGGTCATCAACAAGATCGATCGGGCGGATGCCCGCCCCGATGAAGTTTTGGATGAAATATACGACCTGCTGATCGATCTGGACGCGACCGAAGCGCAGCTTGAATTTCCGTTGCTGTATGCGGTGGGCAGGGACGGTATCGCGCAGAGAACCCTTCAAGAAAAAGGCGAAAACCTGCACGTGCTTTTGGACACCATTTTAAAGGAAATTCCAGGGCCTGCCTATGATGTCAAAGCGCCTTTTCAGATGCTGGTGTCGGATTTGGCCTACTCGGATTATCTGGGAAGGCTGGCGGTCGGTAAAATTTTTAACGGTACCGCGCATTTCAGAGACAATCTGGTCTGTATCGGCGAAAACGGTGAAAACACTCATCTGAAAGTATCCAAACTGCAGGTATACCGGGGCATCAAACTGCACGAGACGGAAGAAGTGCAGGCCGGTGATATTGCCGTACTGGCCGGGATCGAAGACTTCAAGATCGGTGATACTATCTGCAACCAGGAGCACCCCGAAGCGCTGCCGCGCATCCGGGTGGATCAGCCGACGGTTTCCATGAAAATTACCGTCAACGATTCGCCCCTGGGCGGCCGGGAAGGCAAATATGTTCAATTCAGCCGGATTCAGGAGCGCCTCTTTAAAGAAACCCGGATCAATGTGGCCATCCAGGTAGAAGATACCGGAGCGCGAGACGGCCTTTTGATCAAAGGGCGGGGCGAGTTCCAGCTGGCGATTCTGATAGAAACCATACGGCGTGAGGGATATGAGTTCTGCCTGGGGCGGCCGGAGGTGATTTACCGTTATGAAAAGGGGCGGAAACTCGAACCCCTGGAGCGGTTGCTGGTCGACTGTGAAGAGCGATTTTTAGGGGTCGTCACGGAAAAACTGTCGCTCCGCAAGGGGAAGATGATTAAACTGAGCAACAATGGAACCGGACGGGTCAGGATCGAATTTTCCGTACCGGCCCGGGGACTGATCGGATACCGGGACGAGTTTCTGACCGACACCCGCGGCACCGGCATCATGCATCCACTGTTCGATGGTTATGGAGACTATCGGGGGGATTGCCCCAGCCGGTTCACCGGCTCCATCGTGGCGGATCGCAGCGGCAGCGCCGTGCCGTACGCGCTTTTCAACTTGGAACCCCGCGGCCGGCTGTTTATCGAACCCGGCGCCCCGGTTTACGAGGGGATGGTCATCGGTGAGCACAACCGCGGTGAAGATATCAACGTGAATCCCTGCAAGGAAAAAAAGCTGAGCAACATGCGGGCCTCGGGCAAGGATGAAAATGTCATCCTGTCTCCGGCCAAGCCGATCACTCTGGAACAGACCATCAGTTTTATCCGTGAGGACGAACTGGTGGAGATTACCCCCCAATCGGTCCGGATGCGCAAGGCGGTCTTGAGCGCCCAAAACCGTCATACCTTGAGGGCATCGCGGATAAAGAAGGAATAAGGGGCTCCGGCTGCTGCTCCCCCCTGCCTCGGGCAATGATGCAGCAAGGGGGAAGCCATGCTTAAACCGTCTTTTCGGGCCTGTTATCTGCGGAAGCCGTATTCCAGCGTGAAGAACCGAGGATTCAAGGAAGACAGGGGTTCTCGAAGTTTTGCCAATTCTTCTTCAGGCCCTTTCTCGCACATAACAAAGGTCAAACGGACCCCTTGACCTGATTTGCGGACGATTGTTTCTTTCGAGATCGTAATCAGGTGCCGCAGCATTTTTTATACTTTTTACCACTTCCACACGGGCAAGGCTCGTTGCGCAAGACTTTCTTTTCGGCTTTCAGTGGTTTCGGCCAGTTCAATAATATTTCCAGATCGGTAATATCTTCATCTTTACTCCGGTCCAGTTCGATTTTGGATTCCCAGCCGTTTTCTTTGAAAATCTTTTCGACCTCTTTCATTCTTTTTTTTGTTTTGACACTGACAACCGCGGGATTCTTTTCGGTGCCCAACTTTGCCGCTTTTTTACCATCAAATATTTTTTCCATCTTTTCACCTATATATAGTTAAGGGATTTATCCGTCGCATCATGGGCGCTATTGCCGCAGCTAACCGGTACGGCCAGACTACCACATTAGGATCACTCCAACTCTTTTGGAGATGATCCTGAATTTTTTAACAGCAAATTATCACGGCCGGGATTGAAACCGTCAGTCCACTTTAACAAGCTCCACACCCAATATCAATTGAGTTTCCCGTTCCCGAAGCCAGGTCTTTCATCAGATCCGGATTTGATGAGCCTGCCCACAATTGCCCGTTGTCTGAAATCAGCAAGCGCTCAACAGCGACCCCACGGTTATCTCCCCGGCGACCAGCTTCTTCTTGTGGTCCTTGGACATTTTCTTGATCCGTCTTTCCATTTTCAGAGCTTTTGTCCGACTGCCCACATCGGCGTGAAACACCAGTTTCAAGGGTCCTCTGCCCCGAAGATACCTGGCGCATCTTTTGCCCTGTTCCGCATGCTCTGAAAACCGCCGCTGCACATCGTTTGAAATACCGGTGTACAGGCTGTTATCGCGGCATCGAATGATATATACACTCCAATTCATGACAAGCATCATCCCCTTTTTTGGGATGTGCGCGGCTTTGCCCGGTCGGTGGGCCGGGCATGCAACGGATCATCGGGCCAGTAATGTTTGGGATAGCGGGCTTTAAGGCTTTTTTTCACCTCATGGTAACTGTTGGCCCAAAAACCGGTCAAATCCTGGGTAATTTGCATGGGGCGGCCCGCCGGGGAAAGCAGATGCAGCACCAGCGGTTGACGACCGCCGCCTATGTCGGGGGTGGCGACGGCGCCGAACAGTTGCTGGATGCGCACCGCCAAAACCGGCGGACCGACGCTGTAATCGATGGGTGTTCGCGCACCACTCGGAACAATATAGTGGGTGGGGGCCAGCTCATCCAGCAGGCGGTGCTGGTGCCAGGACAAATGCGTGTATAAGGCGTTTTTCAGATCGAGGCCCTGGAGTTTTTTCAACCGGGTGATGCCGTGAAGATAAGGTGCCAGCCATTTTTCCAGGGTATCGCTCAAGGTGTGGTCGGAAACATCCGGCCAGCTCGTTTGGCCT
>CAYSUA010000223.1:0-9289 GCA_964433795.1 uncultured Desulfobacteraceae bacterium
CCTTTTGAAACCACGGAAGACCGATGAATCCCTGGTAAACCAGGTCCGGATTGAGCATTTGATGCGCCAGGACGGCTTCAAGACAGGCGATATACTTCAATTTGCTGCCTGAAAACCTGTGAAAAAACGAGACACCGCTTCTGAGCGCCTGGGCCAGTTTTTCATTAGAAACGCCATACATCTCAGACGCCGAATCGATGATATCATCACCGACACATTCGTAGCCCACCTTTCGGGCAACCGATTCCGCCAGTTCTCTGCCGTTGCTGTATGCATCTGTAGAAATTGTAATAATCGACACGCCGCAGTCCTCCTTGCCATTAATGCGTAATGCGTATTAAATCCCGTAAAACAGATAAAGGATGGTAATCAGGACAACAATGAAAATGATCGTCATTATTCCACCGGATTTCATGTAATCAACGCTGCGATATCGTCCGGGTCCCATGTAGAGCGCATTTACTTGATGGGTGGGAAGCATGAACGAATTTGAGGTCGCGATTCCCACCACCAGTGCCGCCATGCGCGGATCGAAACCACCGGCAATCGCCATGTTGACCACCAGCGGTACCAGAAGCACGGTAGCCCCTACGTTTGATATCACCAGCGTAAACACGGTGGAAAGACATGCAATCACAGTCAATATCACCACCGGGGAGACATCTCCAACGATATTGAGCACGGAATGCGCAATCCATGCCGCGGTTCCGGTTTTTTCCGTGGCAATCCCAAGCGGAATCAAGCCTGCAAGCAGAAAGATGGTTCGCCAATCCACCGATTCATACGCTTCGTCGATGGTGAGCACATTGCACACGATCATACCGAATGCTCCGGTCAGTAGGCATACGGAAAGCCGAAGGTCCATAAAAATGATCATTGCCAGGGCGACGATGAGCCAGAAACCTGCGACAAGGGACTTTTCCGGTTTCATAACTTCTGCAACCGGGGAGGTGAAGATGAAGTTATGCTGTTCTTCGAGAATGGCAAACCGCTCCCACGTTCCATGGAGCAGAATGGCATCACCGGATCGCAGCTCTATATCCGACAGACCGGATAAAAATACTTGATCTGAACGATAAATCGTCACCGGGTTCACATGAAACTGCTCCCAGAAGTGAACCAACCGGAGGGTCTTGCCGATCAGCTCGGATCGGGGGGCAACAACCGCCTCGATGGTGCCAGTTAGAGATGGGGACATCTCATTCTTGAAGACACTGAGATCCTCTTTCAACAGTAATCCCTGCTCCTGGCACAGACGGTCGATGTTCTCTTTGAGCCCGTACGTAACCATATCGCTTTCTGAGCGAATCTCTGTTTCCGGCGCCAGAGAGAAATGTTTGATGTCGTCTCGACCGGCAAGGGCCACCACATTGACTTCGTATGTGTCACGGATATTTTTGACCGTAAGGGGATCCCTGAAATCCGTGAAATCCGGTGGCGTGTGCAGCTCCACCGGTTCTCCCAGGTTGTCGGCGGGGTTTGAATCCGGCATGGCTTCCCCCTGGGTATCTGCTTCGACTTCCCCTTTGGGAAGCACCAGCCCTCCGAACAAGATGAAAAACAGGATGCCGCTTCCCACCAGAGACAAACCGATGGGCGTGACATCAAAGAGCTGAAAGGGTTCCAACTTGAACGGAACCAACAGGTCGTTGAGCAAGATCAACGGACTGCACCCCACCAGCGTGATGGTACCCCCCAATATGGCACAGAATCCGATGGGCATCAGCATTCGGGATAAAGGAATGCTCATTGCCCTGCTGACCCGGCGGATAGCCGGCAGAAAGAGTGCCGCCGCACCGATGTTTTGCATGAAACTGGAAATAACGGCAACCGTGGCCCCCATGGCGAGAATTACGCTGGAGGCGCTGCCGCCGGCAAGTTTAAGTATCGGCGCTACCAAACGGTTGATCAGGCCGGTTTTATCGAGACCCGCACCGATGATGATGACCGCAATGATGGAAATCACCGCATTACTGCTGAACCCGATAAACGCTTCCTCCGGCGAAACCAACCCCAAGATGGGAAGCGTGATGGTCATCAGGATGGCCACCATGTCTACCCGTATCCACTCAGCAATGAATAGAAATACCGCAACACCGATTATTCCCATAACCATGATCATGTCCGTCGTTAACGCACTTACATCCATATAAGTCTGCCTCCTCTATAACATCTAAAATCGATTATTTCCTTTCCACTATAGGGGCGTTCCCCTTATCAAGGGTACGAATGACAGGGGTATCATTCCACCCATGTAATCCTGCCTGAATTAACGGATTGCATCGGCTGAGGATTCACTCCGATTCCGATCCATTGCTGTACGTTCGATCGTATCCACAAGGATGCTCAGGTCGAAGGGCTTCAACACAAAATCGGACGCTCCCAGAGATTTACCGGCTTCCTCGGTCTTTCCACAGGAATAGGCGGACATCATTATCACTGCAAGGGCCGGCCGGATCTTTTTTATCTCCTTCAGGGTTTCAATACCGTTCATATCCGGCATCAGAAAATCCAGTAACACCACATCAAACTCGTTGTTTTTTACAAGAGCAATCGCTGCTTCGCCACTGGACGCGGTTGACACCTCATACCCCCGGATCTCAAGTCGCCGTGAAAGATACTTGACCATTTTCTCCTCATCGTCAACGAGCAACAGTTTACACCCCATCCCGGCTCCTTCCAAGCCCTGATTCGGTCAACGTTGTAACGCGGTTATTCCGTTTTATCGTTCGACGCGTCTACATTACCGTTTTCTGCTTCCATCACTTCCGGCAGGAAAACTGATAATCGCCGGTGCAGCGCATCCAGTTCATGCCTCCCCTCAATGTCTTCAACCAGATCCAAAAAAAACTTCCACTTATGGCTTTCCACCAGTGTTTCGGAAAATGAGATATCTTTTAGATCTGTTCCTTGGCAGTTGACGATGACCCGCTTTTCCCCGTTTTCGGATAGAGCTTTGATTTCGATCCGTCCACCGGACGGCAACGCGGCAAAACAGCATTCGATTCCGGCAAAAAGCGCCATCTGAAGCGATATCGGACGCGTTTGGACGGCAATAGCAGTCGCTGAAGGCGCAAAAACCAGGTCGATCTTTTTCAGCCAGGCAAATCGCGTGGATAGGGCAACCAAATGAGCCACCAGATCGTTCAGATCTACAGATTCGATCAAATCCTCCGATTCATGAGCGAATCGGTTCAACCGTGAAGAGAGTTCAACCCCCCGCTTTACCTGCTCACCGATGGTGTGGAGTGCATCTTTCAACTTATCTTCATGTGGGCAGGTGTCTTCTTTTGAAAATGCCAGAATATCCTGCATCAGTCCGGATGCCTCCTTGATGATGGCCAAAACGTTTTTCATTTCATGTGTAATACTGGCCGTAATCCTGCCGTAGAATACGACCTGCCTATTATCCGTATCCGTATGCTTCATTTGCTCTTTCCGGATTGTTTGGGATGTCCGGCAACACTCTTTACCGCTTTCTCCATCTTGACAATCAGTTCATTGATGTCGATCGGTTTTACCAGGTAATCAAACGCATCCTGTTTGATACCGGCCGATCCGGAGGTAATGGAACCATGCCCGGTGAGCAGCAGGACGGGCACTTTCGGATGCCTTGCCTGAATGCGTTGAAGCACATCGGCACCGCCTAGACCCGGCATCATCACATCCAGCACGACCACATCCGGCAGGCGCGTTTCAATCAACGCAAGGGCGCTTTCTCCGTCCAAGGCAACCTGTACGTCCATGCCCCTCAGTTGGAGCCTTTCAGCCAGTGCCGAAACAAAATCCTCTTCATCATCTACCAGTAAAACTTTCATGTCGCCCCTATTTCCGTGTTTGGCGCGAAGGGAAGAAAAACCTTAAAGGTCGTCCCCTCTCCCTCTTTGCTATCGGCCCGGATCTCTCCCCCGAGTTTTTTAATGATGCCGTATGTGATGGGAAGCCCCAAGCCGGTGCCATACCCATGTTTGGTGGTAAAAAAAGGCTCGAAGATATGGCGCAGTGTGTCCTCGGACATTCCGCATCCATTGTCCTCAATGGATACGCCGAGGGTGTCCTCATTTTCCTGCCACGACGTGACAACAATATGCCCCCGATTTTCGATGGCCGCGATGGCGTTGGTGATAATATTTAAAAATACCTGATGAAGCTGGCCCAGGTCTGAATATATCTCCGGCAGGTCGGTAGCCAGCTGAAGGCGGGTTTCAATATTGCGATACAGCGCTTCTTTTTCGAGAAATCCGAGAACCTCGACAATCACTTCGTTCAGGTTGAGCTTTTCAAACTGCACTTCCATTCGACGGGCAAACCCCAACAGGCGATGGGTAACGGTTTTACACCGATCCACCGATTTCAGAATGGCATCGGTCAGATCGGAAAATTTTCTTTTTTGTGGGAAATCCTCTTCATAGCCCACAAGGTCTTTCATCAACCCGGCCTTTTCATTGATGATGGCCAGAGGATTGTTGATTTCATGCGCCACACCGGCGGCCAATCGGCCGATGGAAGACAGTTTGTGGGAATGCTCCAGTTCTCGAAAGGCGGACTCCCGTCGCTCATCCGCCTCCCGAAGGTTGGCCACAAGGTTGATGGAAAGCCGGATGGTTACCAGAACAATTAATCCGACACTGACAATGAAAATAAAAAACATTTCACTTTTCAGAGTATACCAGGACCTTAAAATGACGGATCGGGGTTTAACGATCACCAAGGAATAATTGTGTCCCCCAATATGCGCATAGGTCAAAAGGATTTCACGCCCTTCGGGATCAACCGCCTCTACCACATTAGTTCCGTAACTACCCGATGGTATTTCAAAGGGGCATTTTTCCAGGACTTTGCCGTAAAACTTTGAATTTGTCTGTAAGATACCGTCCCGGTTGGCTATAAACGCATCGCTGGACGGACCGAGCCCCATCGAGGCGATGAGGGATTCAAACCTTCCGGTATCGATGGTTGCGCGAAGCATCCACCCGGTTTCATTCTTTGAAAATTGCTGAACAGCGATGGCGATATGGGGAAATTTCCGATATCCCATGAACACATCGCTCACATACATCCCCCTGAGCTGTGCCTCATGGTGCCAGCTCTGCTGGGAATAGGTTTTCCCCAGCAATTCATAGGGTCCGGCGTAACTGACCATTTTCGCCTGGCTGTCGATGAGCCCCAGATCCACAAACCCTTCAAATTCGGTCCGCATTACCCGAAAGATACGACTCAGTGCCTTTTCATCCGACAATTCTTCAAACGAATAGGCTGAAGCGATAAAGCGTACGGTAGACAGCCGTTCCTCTAAAAACAGTTCAAAGGAGTGTTTGGTTTTATTGGCCAGGCTGTAAAGCGGATTAATGATCTCGTTTTTAAGACTCTTGTTGTACTGGTGATAGTTGATGGCCGCCATGAAGGAAAGCGGTACGATAGTGACCAGAAGCATCAACAGAATAATGTTTCTGCGAAGGTGCTTGTAGCGGCCCGGGGAGTCGATTTGATCAATTTGTAAAAGGAAACCACTGGTGATCCATTTCCAGATGCTTTTAAAACTGAAACCGCTGTTTTCGTTGTTCGTGCTCAATGTGATCCCAAGCTAATGAATTAGAAGAAATATATGGGTTAAACCACACTATCGTCCAATCGGATCATTGCAATATCGAAGCCTTAAGTTTCTCAAAAACATCCGGTCCTTCCACAGAAGCATCTGCCTCATTTTTTAAAACCTTTTTGAAATACTCCATTTTTTCCTTGTCAAAACTACCGATGGAAGTGTCGATATATTTTAAGGTGTTTTGCAACGGTGAATAGAGCACCATGGGACCGAAGCGGGTCTCTCCGCTATCTTCTTTGGCTATTTTTCCTATAATTTCAAAGCCCTTAATGCGAAATGGAGACGGTGCCGGTGAGAAGGATAAAAGTTCTGAAAACAGGGCCAGCGATTCCAAAACTTGATCGTGATCGCCTCGTTCAAAGGCGGCCAGGCCTTCTCCGGCAATCGCTTCGATATCCGTGGACTCGAAGTGCAGATCGAGCCGGTCGATGAGCTCCCTTTGAATGGTGCTTAAGGATTCTTCCTTTCGGAAGAGTACGACATCCGTATCGACGAGTATTTTTTTGATATTCCGGAAAGTAACCATCTCCTTGACGGTCGGGCTTTTTCTAAGTCCAATGTCTGCTGCGGATGTCTGATAAATGGCGATATCGTTATCGAGCACCAGAAATCGGCCGTGATGGATATCGCCTTCGAGGGTGTATAGGGTAAGGTCCCGCTCTTTATGGGATGGATATCCCCCGAGTTCGAGCAACTGTGTCATGATGTGGGTGTCCAATCGAAGGGTGCCGTCTGCCGGTCCAATGGTTTTTCGTACGTCTCTCGTTAACTGATTGATTTTAATCTTATTAAGGAGGTTTTCCTTAAAGCTCATACGGCCTCCGACTCAGAATAAAAGGAAGCATTCAAACACAAATAGGGATCTATCACAACCCAAAAATCATGTAAACATAGGGTGGCAACCGGCCCATGCGAATCGCCGGCAATGAATGTGTAAATCTAAGGTAGGAAGGTGATAGAGGGTGAACGGATCCTGGAATCCCCTCACCCTCCTACATTTGAATCTGCTGTTGAAAATGCTGTTTATTGAATCGCCTAATCCTCGGGTGTTAGCTCCACCCGCCGGTTTTTCGCGCGACCCTCCCGTGTGGCATTGGGATAGGCCGGCCGGGATTCTCCGTATCCGCCAGATTCCAGCCTGGACGCCTCTATTTCTTTCCCTTCCAGATACTTCTGAACCGAAGTTGCTCTTCTTTCAGATAAGCCCTGATTGTATTCCGTGGGGCCGATATCGCAGGTGTGGCCTTCAAGTTTAATCTTCAGATAAGGATTCTTTTTCAGCACATCAACCACATGATCGAGAAGATGGGTAAACTTCTGCTTGATATTCCACTTGTCGAAATCGAACAGAACATTTCCGATGGTCCAGCAGCCGCGATCATCCACTTTGGCGCCCTTTGGTGTTCCCGGACATTTATCGAGATCGTCATAGACGCCGTCGCCGTCACTGTCCAACCTGGCAACCTTTCCAGCGGGTTTAACTTTTTCAACCTTCTTGACCTTTTTTACTTTTTTGGGCTTTTCGATTTTGGTTAAAAATACCCTTTCTACAAAATCGTCCATAGTGGCGCTGGACACCAAATCATCGGCATTTATCGAAAAACCGCACCCCCCGATCTTGGCTATTTCTTCCATCAACGATTTCCCTTTGGGATTGTCTCCCACATGAATCGTATAGATACATATCCGATTACGGAACCTGTCCTTTAGGGCTTTGGCCGCGGTCAGCGCGCTTCCGTCGTTTTCAAGCCCATCACTGACAATGATCACAGCGGTATTACCCGAGATGGATGCCAAATCGTCTTGTGCGGCATCTATGGCAACCGCCATTGGCGTTGTACCGCTTGCCCACTTGGCCGCTTCAAGTCCCCCGTTTAGTCCCTCTTTGGTATACTTGGTCATTCCATAAACCAGTTCGGTGGGCTTCCGGCCCAGAATCGGCACCTGGTTAAATCTCCGAAGACCGGCAGTTAAATCGAGGTCCGGTATAGTCAGATTCATTTTATAGATCGTATTCTTGGCCAAATAAAACTTCGAGCTGTTGTTGTAGGTTCCCAACATTGATGACGATGCATCCAGAATCACTAGGAAGTTATCTACCTTCTTAAGGTACTGCTTGGTCGAAAACTGTTGGGGCATGAAGGCATCGGTTCCCCCTCGGTAACCGCGTGCACCACACCCCACCATAAGGCTTCCCATCATCAATAGCAGTAATAATTTTAAGATAATTTTTTTCATAACCTCTTCCTCCCTTTAATTAAGAGACATCCATTCAAATTAAACACTTAATAAGATACTGTGAGGTGAATCAACGATATTAAATCCTAACTGCGGCACAAGTAATCGTTAGGGCATTGACATTTTAATAAACGATAAGTTCATAGGCGGCAAAATCTATTGAGAAATAACAAGCCATATTTATTATATTTTTTCAAATATTACAAGTTTATGTCGCAACAACCGAACCGAAAACCGATTTTATCGAGCAGAGCCCTTTCCTTTATCTGTCGAAAACTTTATTCAAATGAGATAAGCAAAATTTATACCGCCAATCTATATATACCCTGAGATTGTATCCATCATCCCCTGTAAACCCACGCCCCTCAACTAAAACCGCCTTGCCGGCCAGAATGGTTAGTATAAAACTCCGACTAGAAAATAGATAACCGGTGTCATTTATCAAACACCTCTATTCACAAAAACAGACAGTCCCCGGTTGCCGGCAGACTTCTAAACCTAAAAAAATCAGAGAAAAGGTTATCGAATAATTTCATTAGAACTGGTATTAGGTATGTGAACTGGTAATTATGCGTAATTTTCGATGGCATTAATCTGGTTAGAGGATAAAGATGAAACAAAAGATCACACTTGAGCAACTTCAGGAAACCATAGATAAATGGGTAAAGAAATATGGGGTGCGGTACTTTTCGGAACTGACAAATCTTGCGGTTTTGGTGGAAGAAGTAGGTGAACTGGCTCGGATTATGTCCCGGAAGTATGGTGATCAGAGTTTCAAGGGAGAAGAATCCGGACAGGATCTGGCAGATGAATTGGCCGACGTGCTTTTCGTTTTGGTCTGTATCGCCAACCAGACCGGTGTGGATCTCACAGCGGCGATTCAAAAAAACCTTGAGAAGAAAACCGAACGGGATAAGGATCGGCATCATCGCAATCCAAAATTGAAAAATATGAGTTAATAAATTATGGATCCAAAAGTTAAAGAAGCCATATTCCATGCTGTTGAAACCGAACCCTTTGCCCGACAATTAAAAATGGAACTCATCGAGTTGGAAGATGGGTATTCGAAGGTGGAAATGATCTACCAGCCGGATGAGATGAACAACATCTATCAGCGGGCCCACGGCGGTGCAGTTTTTGCGTTGATTGATGAAGCCTTTGAAACCGCCGGCCAAACCGATGGCACCGTTGCAGTGGCGCTGAATGTGAATGTCACCTACATTTCAAGTCCGAAACCGGGTGATAAATTAATTGCAACCGCTCAGGAAATCAGCAGGACCAAAAGAACGGCGAACTTTGAAATCAAAGTAGCCGACGAAAATAAAAAACTTATCGCTTCCTGTCAGGCCCTTGCCTTTCGGACCGGAAAACCGATACCGTTTTTGTAGATTTTCACCGCCAAGTTAATCCGGGGAAAGTCAAGAGAAAAATTTAGGTCAAAAAATAAGC
>CAYSUA010000224.1:0-4845 GCA_964433795.1 uncultured Desulfobacteraceae bacterium
GGGTTTGGATGAAGTGCCGGTCAGCATGGGCTTAATCCCGGGATACATCCAGTGGCTTAACAATCATCAAATCGCGGAATTCAGCGCGGTCCAAATAGGGATACATATCCTCCAGGGGCCGGGCAAAACCGGTGCCATCGGGACGTTTCACAAATCCTTGGCGCGGAATCAATTCTTGTTCGGGATCGATCATAATTTCACAGACAACCGGACCCGGCTGGTCTAGTGTCCAGCGGATTTTTTCCTGCAAATCGGTGTGTGATTCCACCCGTACCGCAGGAATTTCATAGGCCGCAGCTACTTTTTGATAATTAGGCAGACTCATGCCACCTGCGGCGAACGATCCGATAAAATTACCGTTCAGAAATTCAGCCTGAGTTTGTCGAATCGATAGATAACCGCCATTATTGAAAACAAAGATTTTAACCGGCAGATTGTGGTGCCGGATGGTCTGCAGTTCCTGAATATTGAACTGGAAACTACCATCACCTATCATGCAGATTATACGACCATTGTTAATTGCAAAATCAGCACCCACGCTCTCGGGCAATCCAGTGCCCATGGCGCCGATCCCACCGGAATAGAGAATACGCTGATTACGCCTGAGTTTCATGGTCTGAAAAGTGGAATAGACCACCGTACCGCCGCCATCGACTACAATCGTATCATCCACATTCAACTGCTCATCCAGCGTTTGCAGAAAGACATACTGGTTGACCGGTCCCGATCTATCCGCCCATTCAGCAGGATACTCATTATATTTTTTATAAACCTGACATTTTTCCAGCCAATTTATACTGACTCCTGATGTCAGATCATCGGTTAATATTGCATGCAGGAAATCTTTGGCATCGGCGGCAATCCCCAAATCAATCCGGACGGTTTCATGGGTTAATTCATTATGGTCGATATCGACCACAATCCGTTTAGCTTCCCGAGCGAAATAATCAAAATTGGTACCCGTAAGGGGCACGCTCAAATGGGAGCCAATCACCAGCAACAGATCGCAGTTCTGTACTGTTAGGTTGGCACCGCGCTGCCCTGCCAGTCCACAACGCCCAACGTAAAGAGAATGATTAGTGGGCAGAATATCACAGGCCGCCCAGCTTGAAACAAAGGGTACCTGCAAATCATCCAATAGTTTTTTAAATTCCTCTACGGCTTTGGCCAGCCGAATTCCGTAACCCGCCAAAATCAACGGACGCTCGGCAACTACCAACATTTCGCGGCATATGTTAACCGATTCAGATATATCTCTTTCAGCCACCACCGGAAATTCGGCCGCAGGATCAAAACCGGCCATTGTAGCGGGGTCGACTTCGGCCCATTGCAGATCCAGTGGAATGTCCAGCCAGACCGGTCCCGGACGGCCGGAAGTGGCCAGAAAGGCAGCCTTCTCCAAATGGTAGCGGATCGAATCGGCGCTTTCCACCAGGGCCGCGTAATTAGTCACCGGCTCAACCAATGATAAAATATCCAATTCCTGGGACCCAACCTGCCGCACCGGTTTACCCCGGGAAGTGTGGGCTAGACGGGTCTGTCCCGAAATATAAAAGCAGGGGACTGAATCTTGCCAAGCGCCGGTCACGCCGGTTATGGCGTTGGTTCCTCCGGGACCGGTAGTTACAATGCAGACACCAAAACCGTTCTTGATTTTAGCATAGGCCGGCGCCGCCAGCGAAGCCGCTTGTTCATGGTGGCAGAAAACCGGTTGCATATCGGGATGCCTATCAGCGGAATCAAAAAAATGCACTACGGCACCACCGGTCAGCCCAAAAACCGTATCCACCCCCTGCTGGATTAAAAAGTCGATTACATAATCAGTTAATTTCATTAGGTTCTAATTTTCTACTGCCAGGGGAAATGAAAATAATGCTTGGCTTGTCCGCCGTCTACCGGCACAATGGCGCCTTGGCAAAATGAGGCCTGTTTCGAACACAGCAACACAACCATTGGACTGATCTCGTCGGGGGTGCCGAAACGTTTCAGGACGGTTCTTTCCTGCAAATATTGCTCGGCGTGTTCGGGACTGGTTTTCAGCACTTTCGCCCAGTGTCCCCGTTCGGTGAAAACCACCCCCGGTTGCAGGGCTGACATGACAATCCCGCTCTCAGCCAATACACGCCCCATGCAGCGGGAATAAGCGGTGAGGGCGGCTTTGATTGAACAATAGGTCACAGGACCATTATTCTCCATGGCCGACCCGGCCGAGATATTCACAATCCGGCCCCAACTCTGTTCACGCATATGGGGGATCAGCAGATTGTTCAATTCCACATGGACTTCCAGATTCATGCGGAAAACCTTGCGCCAGTCCGAAATCGGGCATTCCGGATCGGTTATTTTCAGGGTGCTGCCCACATTGTTTACCAGGATATCGATCTGGCCGAATTCCCGCCAGACCTCCTCAGCTAGACACTGGGGACCGTCGTCCGCCATCTGGTCAATATTGATAGCATAATGGCCAGCTTTGCAACCACCCACTTCCGCCAGTAAGGCGTCCAAATCATCCTGATGCCGGGAAGTGAAAGCCACCAGAGCACCTTCTTTGATCAGTTCCAAAACAATGGCTTTTCCGATTCCAGTGGCACCGCCGGTCACCAGGGCTCGTTTTCCTTTGATTCCAAGTTCCATAATTTACTCCAGTCAAATTTCAGATCGTGTTCAAGGGCATAATAATATGTTTAGGACGCAGCTTGAACAGGTTCGGCAGCATAGTCCGCACATTATTCAGTGAAGCTACAGCCGTGAGTAAAAACACCGCCTCGCGTTCGTTTTTGATTGCCGCCCTTCCCCGGATTGGCACCGGCAAGTTGAGATAATAAAGGCCGTCTTTCCGGGGATCATCATCGACGATACATTCCAACCCGGAAAGATCGTTTTTTAGATAATAACTCAGTACTGGCAGCATCAGGGCTGCTCCGTAACCGTAAATTTTCTCATCCTTCAAGTATTCCAGCCGAGCATTTACATTCGCCATTCCCTGTTTGAAAACCTGATAGTGCTGGTCGATTTCCGCGACGCTAATTTGCCAGACATCCTGATCAAAGCAGTCCTGGTATTTACCTTTTTTGAAGGCCACCAGCAAAGCGCCCCAATGTTCAAAATTGAAGGTATAATCGATCAGCTCACAGCCCAGATCATTCAACATGTAAATCACTGACTGCAGAGTAAAGTAATTAAGGTGCTGATGAAAAATCTGATCGAAACGCACATCCCTGATAGTCGATTCCAGACAGGGAAACTGGAAATAAAACAGGGTATCGTTACTAGCTTTTTCGACCATGCGGCGAGTAAAATCTTTGGGATCCGCTACATGTTCAAGGGTATCCTTGCAGATCAGCAGATCGAAATCTTTTTCCAGTTCGACATTTTCAAAAAAGTCACGGATAACAGTCAGATTAGTATCCGTTAAATCCTCATTAAAATCCTTCAAAATCGGATCGATGCCGGTCAAGTGGTCCGCTCGATCCTGTAATTGTTTCAGCAGATAAAGATCGTTGCAGCCTACTTCCAGAATGTGCTTGAATTTCCGGTTTCCAATTGTGCACGACATAAAATCAATAAAGAATTGCGCTGCTGAACGACCGGTGGCCGATTCGCCGGTACGGAAAAAATAGGAGAATGTTTCGCCGTACTGCAGCTCCACATCGATCACATTCCGCAATTGGGCGTGACCGCAGTTGGGGCAGAAATCCAATCCCTGATCAACCACACCAACTTTTTCGATGACTCTTTCCGGAACATAAATCTCGGTCATAGGCAGGTTTGGCAGATCGATTACCGAAGGCCGGGCAGCTTGCCCACAAACCATGCAGTGTTCGCGGGTTTCGAAAGGAATATCACGATATTTGGTTACACCTATTTTCATCTCTCACTCAAATTTTGGGTTTATGACCCGGTTGCAACTTCAGTTGCTGAAAAGAATTAATCATGTAACAGGGTTGCTGTCGAAAATCGTCACGCTGCCCCAGGCCGGTTAGCACGGCAATATTGCAGGGAATCGAAGCCCGGATGCCCATTTCCATATCCACAGTATGATCACCGATCGAGGCCGTTTTCCAGGGTGGCGTTTGACAGAGCTGCATGGCTTTACGGGCCGGATCGGGAGCCGGTTTACCGCTGACCACCAGATCACCACCAACAATCTCAGCAAAATAATGATCAATTTTCAGGGTCCCCAGAGCCAGGCGTACCCGCTCGGTCATGTCAGCCGAAACTGCAGCCAGAGTTACATTATTTTTCTGACAACTAACCAGAAAATCTTCTACTCCTGGTAATAATTTCAAAACCGGACCCAGATTTTTAGATGTATCCCGATCTACTTGCTGAAACAGAATTTCTACTTCGGCAGTGGCTATCTGCACTCCATTTTCAGCAATCACGCATTGAGCCACATCAACTACAACACGACGCGGTTTGACACCCACAGGACCATCCGGTTTTATCAGACCGGTTTTTTGGTCGAAACCCAATTCATCAATTATTCGATTGGCAATTGCTGCTCGATTGGACTGTCCGGCAAACCAGAGCTGGATGATAGCTTCCGTCCGCCGCAAAATCATCGAACTCCAGTAATGATGGATATCGATCAAGGTGCCGTCTTTGTCCAGCAAAATCAATTCAACACCCTGCAGTATGACTTTTCCATTCGCGAGTAAATCAACCATGATTCAAATTCCTGGTAATCAGATCACGGGCTATTTCAACAGCTGATCCAATTAAATTCTGAGCATCTTCAAAATTTTCCTGGCTGATCAATTCTTTGACGATCTTACGGGCATGGGTACCGATACTTACACCATGAAACGGCACTCCGCATTGCCGCGCCAGCTCACCGGTAAA
>CAYSUA010000224.1:4855-9238 GCA_964433795.1 uncultured Desulfobacteraceae bacterium
TGGTACCGCCGGACAACAAAATCGGGATGTTTTTATAGCGTTTATCTTTGGTCAGCAATTCTTTAGTAATTATGTCGGCAATGGCGATGGCCTGGAGAGTGGTGTTAAAATCATCGTTGCCACCGCTCATGGGAACGCCGTCGGCTTGGATCAACAGGTGGTCGCCGGCAATTTCATAGGCCTGTTTAATCCGCTCCACCAGATGAACATTGGATAAATGGTAGCGGTCCAGGCAGAGGGAAATAAAATTGTCGGGTTGGGCAGCGGCAACAATTTCCCATTCTTTCATGATCGTTTCATTATCGGGGACAGCGGCGTGCAGCTCGATATTTTCAGCCCCGACGGCCAGGCATTCCGGCAGGATTTCCATCAGTTGCCGTTCATTGTGTTCATACCTGATCGCCGATATTTTAGGTGGACAAACCGCCTCGCAGTTGCCACAGCCAATGCACAGCTCACGGATCACTTCCAGTTTCGCCGGGATCGCATCGGTAGGACAAACCGGAATACATAGGTTGCAGCTTACACAAGCTTCGGAAATGATCGCCTTGCGCACATGGTGATCGCCTTTCATTCCGACACTGACTTTTATATAAGGTCGGATGGGGATTGTAACATCAAATTGATCAGCCAGCTCATAAGCATGGTCGATACCGGTCACACAGGCCTTGACAATCTCTGGCTGGGCTGAAACATCAAAAGCATTCGCACCGGCCAGGGTGTAAACCAGGGTCAGTTTATAGACCTCAGCGGCATTTTCGTTGCCGGCTCCGCAGACCAGCTTGAAATAATGGCCTTCATCAAATAATCGCCGCAGTTGTTCGAAACGCGTCACGCCACCGACTACATATTTATGAAATTGGTGATACTTTCATAATACAACCGGTGAGTCGTGGGCGTGATGATAATCAGATCATTCATGTCATTGGCTACCAGATAATCGTTGATCTGCTTTAGGGACGCCTCTACATAATTATGCCATTCCATCTGTTCCTGGTAAGTCCCGGAGCGGTTGGAAAGTCTGATCTGATCGTCGGAATTATCGGTTCCATTAGATTCAGTTAATCCGGCACTGAAAAAAGTCTCGAAATCTTTATAGCCGTCCATGCCAGCGATAAAAATTCGCTTGGCACCCATCGCCCGGGCGGTGGCAATCGACAGGACCGGTATCGCCCGGTAATTACCGCCAATAATTCCACCTGATAGACTGAATTCAGCAGCCGGTTCGACCCCATGCTGGATCAACTCATAACTACGGTTGGTGTGCGTACGGATGTAATCGTGATCAAAGCTATTGCAGATCAGCAGTTTGGAATCGTGATGAACGGAAGCCACATGTTTTTCGAACAACCGGTGATTATTGAAGGAATGGTAATGAGGTATGAAAAGGTCACCAAGAAAATTGGAGCCGATCACCACCGGCTGGTACTTTTTGATAAATTTTTTAATTTCATTTTGATAAGTCACCAGAGAGGAGCCATTGGCCAAAATCAGAAAATCACTGCCCAGGTAACGATCCACATAATCGGGCGTGCTGGGAATTACCGCTGACCGGTTTTCACCTTCTGCCAGACTCGATTCGGGCTGGCTGCCGACAAAGCCGGTCTGGACAATCTGGGGTACGATATTTTTATCGAAGCCCACCGGATTCATGCGCTGGATCAGTTGTAGCACAGATTGAATTTCTTCAATGGAGAATTCTCCGCTGTCAGTGAGGGCTTTGGCGTAATTGGGATGGACCTCATAGACGCCGGAAATCATGTAGGGCAGGTTATAACCCCAGGGATGTTGGGCATTCAAATCCAGGTACCAGCGTTGGATCAGATCGAGGACCGGCAGTACGTTGTAGCGATTTTCATCGACGGTCTTCTGCAAGTAAGCGATCATAGTTTCCAGGGGCAAATTGCCAGCGCCACGCCCCATACCAAATACAGTGCCATCCACGATTTCAATTTCACCAGCGATAGCCGCTAAGGAATTGGAAAAAGCCAGTTGCATATTGTTGTGGGGGTGGAAACCGAGCGGTTTTTCCACCACACGCAGGATATCAATAAACTTCTGAATATCCTGGGGTAGCAGGGAACCGTAACTATCGGCGAAATAAACAAAGGTCAATTGTGAATCTTTCAGGGGAGTTAACACCCGTTTAAAATCAGAATCGGTGAAACCCACGATACCCATCATTTGGATGGCGGTTTCATAGCCCTTGGCCGTCACCTGGTTGGCAAAATCAATAGCTTCCAGAATTTTTGTTTTATGGGTGGCTATCCGGTACAACCTAACCGCCGATTCATCCGCCGGCGGAATATCATCGATGTCAGCCTTGCCGTAATCCACCATCAGCGAAACCGGCGTATCAGCCACATTTGAGACGATTTCTTTCACCAACTCCTCAGGGGTGAAACGCCACAATCCTACCTTAACAGGATCAAAATATTTTTTCGTACTGCGGAAGCCGATCTCGATGTAATCCACTCCGGTTTTAGAGACCGAACGATAGGTGTCCTTCACCAGTTCCCGGGAGAAATCCCAGTTGTTCAAATATCCGCCATCGCGAATTGTGCAATCCAGAATTTTAGTTTTCATAGCAACTCCGTATGGTTATTCGGCCTCCATTTTGATGATCGCCCGGCCAACCTTTCCTTGCTCCAGTTCGTCAAAAGCGCTGTTAATCTCGGCCAGGGAAAATTCGTGGGTAATCAGACGATCTAGTGGCAGGTTGGCGGACAGAAACAACTCCACATAGGCCGGGATATCACGATCAGGATCAGTGGCGCCACCCCAACTACCACAAATCCGCTTACCTTTGATCAGATCAAAAGGATCGAGGCAAAGCTTTTCTCCCACAGCGGGGTTACCAGTAATGATGCACTGACCGTTGTTCTTGATTACAGCAAAGGCCGTTTCCATTACAGCGGTAACACCGGTGGCTTCAATAGAAAAATCGACACCACCGGGAACAATGGCGGCAATCTCCTGCAACACAGTGCCGCTTTCCCCATTTATCAGGTGAGTGGCGCCCAAAACTTTGGCCTGTTGCAATTTATGGTCAAATATGTCCACCGCAATGATTGTTTCCGTTCCCAGAGCAGCAGCGGTCATGATCGCGCTAAGGCCGATGCCGCCAGCGCCGAAAACCGCCAGACTGTGGTCCGATTCCACCTGCAAAGTATTTCTAACGATCCCCGCCCCGGTGGGAATAGCACACCCCAACAGGGCTGCTTCCTTCAATGGCATTTCGGCAGGGATCGGCACCAACCGGTTTTCTGAAATCACAGCGTGAGTTAAAAAAGTGCTGATAGCGCCGGAATTGACTTTTTCACCTCGATACAAATATTGAGTGGCGAGTACATCGGCGCCGCTACTCTTGAGCCAGGTACAAACCACCCGATCACCAGGGGCGACTTTAGTCACCTGGGCACCGATAATCACCACCAGACCGGAACCTTCGTGTCCCAGTGTGTGTGGCAGGAATCTATCAGGTCCCTTTTTACCGCGGATTTCATTAAGCTGGGTGCGGCAAATTCCGCTGTAAGCCATTTCTACCAGCACCTGCCCCGGCTGGAGTTCCGGCATCTCCAGTTCCATAATTTGTAACGACTGATTCAGTTCAGTTAGTATAGCGGCTTTTGTTTTCATCATCATTTTACAATTCTCATTATCTAAAATGGTCCTTTGAACCAGTCCCCGGGAACATCGTGGGGCATAGCGCCACGGTCGATCAACTCTGCCCCGATCAGATCCCGTTTCAGCATAGCGGCGGCGGTGTCAATGATGTCTTCCGCCCTTTTATAAAACCCTTTTGTAAGGCTGCGACTGGTGGGCGTGGGAAAATCAGGCAGGGCCAACATGCGCGGCGCCTGCTTCAGATCATCAAAACATTCCCGGCTAACTCGGGACACAATTTCACTGGCAATGGACCCGAAAGCTACACCCGTATCCACCGCCAGCAAGCGGCCGGTGTGGCGCACCGATTCAAAAATCGGTTGCCAGTTGATTGGCTTGATGGTCCGCAGATCGATCAGGTCACAGCTAATGCCATTATCTTCTAGTATTTGCACAGCATGCAGTGATTCCACGGTCATGTAGGACATGGATACAATTGTTAAATCATCACCCTGTTTAAGAATGGTTGGTTCACCCAAAGGCAGGCGAAAATCGCCTTCCGGTACACTCCCAACTTGGTTGTGGAGCCAGCGATGTTCCAGAAACACTACTGGATTATCATCAAAAATGCTAGTGAGTAACAGACCTTTAGCATCGGCGGCTGTAGTTGGTATCACTACTTTCAATCCAGGTATATGGGTGAACAATGCCTGTAAATTTTGAGAATGGGTAGGTCCCTGTCCCCAACCACGACCGATGATCAACCTAATCGTAATC
>CAYSUA010000225.1:0-9220 GCA_964433795.1 uncultured Desulfobacteraceae bacterium
AAAAAACGCCTCTCTAAAAATCAATATCTAACACACTGGAATCATAAAGTTTTTTTCAACATCAAATCAATTGATACCAACTAAATTGGAGAAGACCCAGTTCTATTTTGAGGGTAAAGTCAAGGCAAAGGCTGCCCCTCGTTCTACCCAACCAGATAAATCCTCATCTGAGAACCCTTCCTCGTTGTGCAAGCCCTTCGCCATATGCCATTTATTTTTCTCCTCATTGTTTGGCTGCTAATTTCTCGCTTTCAGCACTTTTAATCCATATGGACAGACCGCTGAGCAAATTCCGCAGTTATGCCCCTTGTGATACTGAAAGTAGTGTTCCTTTTTCCATTGATCACAGGCCCTTACATCCAGTATCTCTTCACGTGGCAATCCTGGATACCACGCGTTGCCCTTCAATGCGTTTGCAGGGCAGGCTTCTATGCAGCGTGTACAACGACCGCAGAAGTCTCTCTCTATGGGTGGCCCACAAGGAAGTTCAATGTCTGTGAAAACGGTTCCCAATCGAATCCATGACCCGAACGGTCGCGTGACAAGTTGACAATGACGACCTACCCAGCCGATCCCTGCTCTTGTTGCCGCAGTTTTGTGGGGAAAGTCTCCTTTGATATTAACCGTATCGGTACGATCCGAGGCAGCCAATGATTTGGATCGAAAACCACGGACTTTTATTTCAGCTGCTAACGCTGCTGATAATTCATTGATACGATTGTTCACTCTGGCATATTCATCCGCGTATGCTTGGTTAGGTCCGTTCTTAATACTGGCCATTATTGGGGGGTTCATAGGAATCGCCCATGAAAGAGCGAAAGGAAATCCTTGTCCGGTATCATCCCGGGGTGTGGAAAAATCCCGAAGATCCGCCGCACCCCACAGGGGAATCTTGTGTGCCTCCATCCACTTCGTAAGCCAAATAGGGGCAATTATTGATGGGTTTGACAATTCATACCTCGTATTTCTTAAGTATTCGTTGCATATAAGCACTACTACTAAATACTGAAAATGGGGGCTTGCTTATTTCAATCACAATACATCGCTTCACTTCAAGAAATCAAACCTTGGTGAATTGTAGGGAATCACACCCGAAAATACGACGTAGTTGCAACTCCTTTTTATTTATGCAAATCAATACGAAAACAACCCCAATCGAGAAAGGAGATGGTTTTATGTCTGAATCCAATTTTGTTGAGTATCATGTGGTGGACGGCGTTGCTGAAATCACGGTGAACCGCCCCCCGGTAAACGCCATTAATTATGAAATGGCGAGAAACGTGATCGACGCCTACTATAAGGCCCGGGATGACAAAAAGGCGAGTGCGGTGATTTTGACATCGGCCCTTGACAAGGCCTTTAGCGCCGGTCTTGATTTGAAAATGGTGCTCACTATGACGGGTCGGGAGCTAAGAACCTTTATCGAAATGTTCTACTATGAAATGCACGAGGCCCAATACCGTCTGGGTAAACCGACTATTGCGGCGGTTAATTCGGCAGCTGTGGCGGCCGGCGTCACCTGGGCGGTGTCGTGCGACATGATCATCGCCTCTGAAGAGGCCGTTTTCGGATATCCCGAAATCAATGTAGGGCTCATCCCCGCCATGCACGTCGTCCATCTGCCGCGTCAGATCGGCCGGCACAACGCCGCCAAACTCCTCTTTACAGGCGATTCGGTGTCGGCTCGGGAAATGTGGCGGATGGGGGTTATAAACGACGTGGTCTCTCCAGATCAGGTGATGCCGGAAGCCAGAAAGCTCGCCCGGAGTCTTGCCCGAAAGTCGCCCATTGCCATGAAACTCCTTCGCGACACGTTTATGCGGACCAACGATCTCGATTATCGAAGGGCAATGGAAAGCGTTGTTGAAACCATGTGCAACTTGAAAGACTCGGAAGACTCCAAAGAAGCGCTTGCCGCCTTTGTGGAGCATCGGGATCCCGTGTTTCAGGGGAGGTAGAAAGCAAGATTACGCTCTCTTTTCCCGGTATGCTCAATGCTGCGTGCTATCGTTCCGATCTAACGAAGAGGAAGGTGGTGGCGTTATCGGGACTGTCTTGCAGTTCGGTATCCAGTATCCTCAAACCGTAGGCTTCTGCCAATGCCCTGCTGCTCACTGTTGCGATAGTAGCTGGTAATCGGTCCTCGGAAAGCGCCTGCGCAACAGCTGCCGGATCAATCTGTTCGCCCGCTGCCACGGTCTGCTCCAGATGCGGATAACGTAGGGCCAAATTTTGCCGGCACTCTTTTAACACTTGTGGATGCGTCATAAGCGTTTTAACGGGTTGTTTCCCGAAAGCTGATTTATGGATTTATGAGTCTGAACGCCAAAAGCGAGCAGATATTAAATTATAGAGCCAAGCGAAAATTGCGCCACCGATCAACCCATCCACCAACGCCCAAATGAGCCCAATGAAACTACCCGCCGGAGAGACCGTGTAGCCCCGATACACGCGTCCTATCAAAGTGGGCTCACCCGTTGCCCCATCAAAAGCGATTATCCACCAGGTCAAAATGAAAAGGCCAACGCCCCAGATTATACCACCGGTAAGTGCAAATGCTTTTACATTTAATTTCATTTTGGCACCTCCATTGTTTGGATGGCTAACGCCTTGGATCACCTAACCGAAGGAGCATAGGGAGTGAGGTGTACATCTTTTGCATGTACAAGGCAAGATCCGTCTTTTTCCAGAATAACACAGAGGGCGCTGACGGGGTAAGAGCCAGCCAACTTAAACCCGGAAGCTCCGCACATAAGCCTACATATCCATTATGATCTTCAGACCAGGTCACACGGTATGCATACCGATCATTTTTGATGCCACAGCCGACCCCCAACTTCTCAATAGCTTAAAGTATAGGCGTCCTTAATCCCTGTTCGTTTGCTTTTAAAATCAGCTTTTCGCTCATTGCCACGCGAAACGACATGATAAAATGCGCCGGGAAAAGTTCTGCGTAATGGCCTTGCCATAACCTCTTCCCTTTCATAAAGTGTCTGCAAACCTCAATCATACCCGATGCAGCCACTTCATATCTATTTGTCAGTTGTTGAGACCTGACTCTTTTGTTTTCCCTTTATTTCTTCTTTTCTTTTTTTGATTTTCGTTTTTCCTTTAGATTAAGCTGGGCCTTTTTCTGTATTTCCCTTTTGCCTTTGTCTTTTTTCCCCTTATCACCCATCTCTGTTTCTCCTTGTTTGAGAGTGAAATGTGCCGGACTGTGGCGGCGAAACCCCATGTTCGATCGTTGAGGGTAGCAGATGAGATCGTTTGGCGTCATTGCCAAGCGCCTCCGCCATGCCCGGAACTTCGTCTAAAAACATTTCAGCGATTTCGCTGGCTCGATTCTAAACAGACTGACACAATTTGTTGGCGTTGTCCAGCCAATTAGGCCTCACCTATAATACCTTCATTGTGTTTTTCAATTATTTCTTGCAAGCCTAAAGCATAAAATCATAAGTGTTCCTAATCCCTGTTCGTTTACTTTTAAAATCAGCTTTTCGCTCATTGCCACGCGAAACGACATGATAAAATGCGCCTTCCAGTTAAGCGTGGCTTGAGAGAACTTCTGATACGAGAGTGACTACCTGAGTACCTGCGCTACCGTCTACATCTAGCCTGGGATGGTAGCAGGCGATGCTCATTCCTATTACTCGACCGGATGCCCACACAAGACTCAAAAACTCGTGGGTTTCTTCAAATGTCAACCCTTCCGGTTCTGGGAACATGACCGGCATGAATTCCGGATCTAGCACATCAACATCAAAATGAAGCCATAAGGGACATTCTTTTTGAGAGAGTTTCTTTAATCCTTCTTTCACAGAATGTTTAATCCCGTTTTCCATCATCCGCTGTCTATCATAGACCTCAATATTCGATGCAGCAATATTTTCCCAAGCCCTTATTCCATATACCACCACCTCTTCATCTTTGAGCAAAGGGTATTTGCCCGCCACTTGAGTAATTTTATGGGGACCACGGCCAGTTAATATCGCTAGTTCCATATCAGCAGGATCGCCGCTAGGCGATGTTTCGGGGCTGTGGAAATCAGCGTGACCATCAAGGAATATGAGACCAACCTCGGTATCTCTCCGCGCAAAGGCTGAGAGTATTCCTACCAGCATACTACAATCCCCGCCGAGCAACAGTGGAAATGAATTCCGACTGAGTATTGTTTCGAGTTTTCTTGACAGGCTATTGGAGAGATCAACCCACACGTCAAGATCATTGATCCCGGTTTCAGGATCACGGATCTCTTGGAACTGAAAACCTGACAAATCACCAAGATCGGTTACAGAATGTCCTTTTGACTCCAAAAGCGAAATTAATTTCCTCTGTCGCAGCCCTTCTGCTGGGTTCTCAGTATCTGGTGGTGACCCAAGGCCATTAAACGGAGTTCCCAATATCTCAATTCTCAATTTCATAACCTCGTCTATACAAATGATAAAGCTCCT
The DNA here is from genome assembly GCA_964433795.1 of uncultured Desulfobacteraceae bacterium. Taxonomy (GTDB): domain Bacteria; phylum Desulfobacterota; class Desulfobacteria; order Desulfobacterales; family SURF-15; genus DUZK01. Next base: position 4,452 of record CAYSUA010000225.1, read on the forward strand.
AACGCGGAAGTCAGAAGCAGTTGTAGAAAAGCCCGCCAAGAGCATTTTAAATTGGTATGTACTCGCACCGGATTTTTGATCTCCGCCGGAACAGATCGTTGGGATAGTCTTACAAATTAATTTCCATTCCAGGTTTGGCACATCTCACACAGGAAATTGTACTGTTGAATTCTTCCTTTAGATGTGTACCGAAATACTTCGTTTTTTTTCCAGTGAGCGGAATCGCCTTCTGCCTCAGATCTCCAAAAGAAAGATGAACTGGTTCGGGATCATTATCCTTACCGTTAAGATCGATCAATACAACTCGTGGCTTGTTACTTAACACAGCATGGATAGATTCACACCAACGAGTATCAGCGACATAGGCAAAATCTACGCTATTATCTTCATGAGCTAGGGAAAAACCATATGTATCTATTAAATGATCCAGCTTGAAAATAGATGTTTGAAATCCATTAACCAAATCCGGTCTCGACGTTTCGTTGACTTCTAAAAAGGTACAAAACTCCTTCATCCATTTAAAACAAGGATGCTTCGAGGTGAAAGCACTGGCAACTAAATTTTCAGCCATCTTTTCCAAGCCTTCCGGCCCGACGATTTTGAAGGACAACCTCTTATCGGCTCCAGCATGGAGGTAGAAGGCGGATAAGATTAAGAAGGGGAGTCCAAAGATATGATCGCCATGCAAATGAGAAATATAAATAGTGTTGATTGAAGGAAGTTCGATAAAATTCTTGTGGATTGACAGCATTATATCTGGAGGTGTTTCACATAGTAGGATGCCATTTATTACAAAGGCATTATATGGAAGCCCATCGTTGATCGCTCCGCCATTCCCTAAAATCTTAATATTCATTGATACACTTGACCGTGATTACTGTCATTCCTTGTATACTGGTTTTCTTGCCCAACATTATATTTTATGTCGATTCTGCTTTTCTCTCTATTTTGTTCCATGTAAATACGCCAGCCTTTCGTTATCTGGTAGTTTCTCAATGGCATAGCGTAACATGGTGCGCGGCATCTCCTTGTAGTGTTTTCCCAGAAATCTTTCTTCAGTATCCATGTTTCGCTTGCCCACTTCGCGCAACATCCACCCCACGGCCTTGTGGATCAAGTCCTCTTTATCATGCAGCAGCAACACAGCAATTGCCAGAGTGTCCGAGAAGTCCTCTCTTTTAACGAAGTAAAAAGTAGACATAACACCGATCCTTCGGTCCCAAAGGCTTCCTGAACGTACAAGCCGATAAATCGGCTTTCTATCTTTAAAATACAAATGCGCCCCAACAATGTGTTCTGCAGAACAGTCAACCAGATCCCAATTGTTGATGAATTTTGTTTGACTTAGGTAAAGTCGATAGATAACCTCTTTATCGGTTCCCGTATTCTTAGCGGAATACTTTGCGACTAATATCAGCAAGGCAAGTAATCGTGCTTCGTGAAAAGGTGATTTCAGAAGCTTTAGTGTATCTTCCAAAGATATTTCTCGATATTCTTTGACACATTTTCTGATGGCCGGGACACGAATCCCAAGGAACCTGTCTCCCTCTCCATATTCTCCTTTTCCTGTCTTAAAGAATCGCTGCGAATGCGCCGCGATATCGTTATCGCTCAGCTCCCTTAGCCTGTCCATAATTTTCTTAATCTGGGCGTTCATATTGACTCCACATACAATGATGATCAAACTGTTTTGAGCACTCCCCGCACGAATGTCCCTTTTCTCACACATATGGGGTGATTATGATTTTCCCCCGAGCGCGTCCTTCCTGCAGATAGCGCATGGCTTCGGGAACCTCGCTCAGTGGATATGTCCTGTCGATGACCGGTGTGAGCTTCCCTGCTTCGAGCAACTCCTTCAAGACGGCCATGATGTCTTTCTTGCTTGGCATCGAAAAGTTCAAATCCGGCAACTGACTCACGAACGGCGACATCACGATCAGTTTGAAAAAGCGAGGCAAGCTTCCTAACCACCGGCCGCCCGCATATCCGAAATGATCGTGGCCGATGAGAACGTAGATCCCCGTGGGCATTAGCGCGCGTTTGCAGGCTGAGAGCGATAGGTTCGATGCAACATCGAGGATGAGATCGTAGCGCTCGCTATACTGTGTGAAGTCCTCTTGGGTGTAGTCGATGACGTGGTCTGCGCCGAGCGAGCGGACCATCTCCATTTTTTCAGTGCTGTCGACCCCAGTCACGCGCGCACCATACGCCTTGGCAAGCTGTATGGCGATAGTGCCCACGCCACCGCCTGCCCCGTTGACTAACACACTCTGACCCGGCTGGATCCGTCTCTCATTCTGAAGATTGTGCAGCGCGATGAATCCGGAGGTGGGGACGGCCGCGGCTTGTTCGAAAGTGATGCCATTGGGCTTGAGCGCTAGCGCGTCCTGTGGAACGGACACGTACTCAGCAAAGGCACCGCCGTTCCGCCACTGGAGTCCTCTATGGCTCTCGCCGAATACCTCGTCACCGGGCCCGAAGTGCGTGACGTCCTTACCGACCGTGTCAACGTGCCCCGCCACATCCGTCCCCGGAACAGGGTTCTTTGGTTTGAGCAACCCGGCCCCCATCAGGCGCAGGACGTAGGGCCGGCCGGTCACGACATGCCATACATCTGGATGGACGGAAGCTGCGCGAACCCGCACGAGCACCTCGTCATCTCCGACCACCGGCTTGTCGATTTCTCGGAGCTGTAGAACGTCGTCGGGTGAGCCGTACTTGTCTTGGACGACTGCCTTCATAATATTCACAATTTCAGAGTTCGAAGCTAAAACCCGGCATTTTGTTCGCCGAAAGAGAAACTGGAAACTAATCTGTCGGGTCGAAGCTGAAAGCGAAGCCTGAAGGGCGTCTCCTTGATTATATAGATGTTAGGTGTTCTTCTTCGCGCCGCGATGTTTCATCCTATGAATAAGATTTTGAATAATAGGAAGAGCTAACAATAATAGAAACCATCGCGAATGTCCCGCAATTAAACTGGCCGATGAGAAAAAGGCACTGTTTTCAAAATAATCTTTAGCAATCATATCATTTGCGTGATTGGCTATTGCCTGCCCTCCCAGAGCATATTCGTTTGCCATCGCAAAGCCGCCAAATGCGGCGTGCCATGCTACAGCCCCGCCACCAGCTGCAAGCATGCCGATGGCACCACCACCAAACGCAAAAAAACCAATCGCTAAACCGGCGAATGACAACAAGCCGACAGCAAACCCTCCTACAGCGATACCACCAAATGCGAAGCAACCAACCGAAAGAATGGCACCAAAAGAAATATCTCCAACGGCGATCCAGCCTTTAGCTATACCTCTCTTGTAACGTCCTTTCTCCACTTTTCCTGTTGCGACATGGACAAGGGGCAACCCAAACAATGTGAAATTAGTCCTGTAATTCATTATTTGTCACATCAATATGTTTTGCTTTTGACACCTAACGCCGAATTAAGGTGTGGGCAGGGTACGCGGCGGTGAAAATGGCGCTGAACTATCGAAATCTTCTGAATCTGTTTATGGGAAAACCGCCCGACCCTGCCCGTCAATCTTAAATGAAATGTTCGACTTTCAGTTAAATGCAATAATCAACTCTCCGGGATGTCCAATGCATGTGTATGCACCTGAAGTTTCAAGTCTGTTTGAAAACAAACTTTTTTAAACAAAATCCAATTAATAACCCCAATGGCATAAACACAATTATATTCCATATGGGCATGAATAATAGTCCTAAAGCAGCGGTAGATGAATTTGGCCTTATAAATACAGTGTAGTGCATAAACAAATCTAAAATCAAAGGCAAAGCCGCACCAAACAATATTATAAGCTGTTCCTTTTTCATAAATATTAAAAACAGACATATAAGATACGGCGTACAGGATAATAATATCAATATAGTTAGGAACGTATCGAACTCTCCTTCAGATTTAAAGAATCCAGTATACAAGTGGAGAATTATTCCAAACATACTTACTACGATGGCAATCTTTCGCGTCATATATCTGTATCTTATTGCTCCCCTAAAGGCGGGTATGAGTGGCAGGAGACAACGCCAGACTTTTTCTGTCCATCTCAATGCCCTTGTTAAAACCTAAACATATTTTTCTCTTGAAAGTTCAATAATAACAATTCCTATATGAGGCACAAAAAATAAAAATCGAAAAACAGACAATGAATATTTAAGTCGCGGTAGGAATGCCGGTTACCCGGCACCCCCCGCACAGATCCCAGCATGCGGAACTACCGCACTGGGTTCCTACCTCAGGTCAAACGCAGAAGCGTTGATTCGTTGCTTCTCGTACTCTGTTCAGTCCGATCGACGCTATTTCCAACCCCTGTGTGCCGGTCACGGTCGTCTGAACACAGTTCCCCTTGGCCGGAGACCTTTTCTCCACGAACTCCGCCGGTGGTTGGCCGCTTATCTCTGGTTGTGCACCTTTGTTCGTTCGCTTCATCGATACTATTCCTCCGTCCGACTTCCCAGACGCGTACTTGTCGGGCTTCGACCTTTGGCCTTTCCCGACCGGGCCGGCTGTGGATGTCAGCTGGTCGCCCCTGGGATCTCCCGGTTTCCGTACAAAGAGTTTGCGTACATGCTCCGGGTCTCTGACTTCGCGGGTCCGGTGCACCGCTCGCGGTAGCGCGACGTATCGTATTGCCTTCCCCACCAAGTCACAAGGTCGGCAACCCGAAAAGGTGATTTCGGAGCTCAATAGCCAGGCCTGCACGCCCCCTGTCAACGCTTCGCCGCCCCCTTACGGGAAGCCGACGCATGACTCGGGG
>CAYSUA010000226.1:0-9214 GCA_964433795.1 uncultured Desulfobacteraceae bacterium
ATGACCGACTGCCGTTTTCCTCGTTAAAATCTTACGGTGAGCAGTTATTAGCGCACTTCAGGATGAAGTTTGTCGAATCACCATTACTTGAAAACCTGGTTATCGTGGACAGTCCGGGTATGATGGATTCGGTTACGGAAAAAGGAAGGGGATACGATTTTTTAGGAGTCATCGGGGACCTAACAAAACTGGCCGATTTAATCGTATTGATGTTTGATCCCCATAAAGCCGGCACCATTAAAGAAACTTACAGCACTATCCGCAACACCCTTCCGGGCACTTCCGGTGAAGATCGTATCGCCTTTGTCATGAGCCGCATCGACGACTGTGATAACCTTGCCGATCTTGTTCGATCATACGGCACCCTGTGCTGGAATCTGTCCCAGATGACGGGGCGAAAGGATATCCCCCGTATTTATTTGACATATTCTCCCAGTGCAACGGGCAATTCGGAATCGGTGGAAGTCTGGATGGATGAGAGAAAGGAGCTGAGTGAAAAAATCCTTGCGGCACCTGAACTCAGAGTCAGCAACATTCTTCAACGTGTGGACAAGCAAACCAACGAATTGAAGATGGTCATCGAAGCAATGATCCGTTTCTGCAAGGGAGGTAGACGTTTGCTTAAAAGAATGGTCTTGGCAACACTCATACTCTCGCTATTGTTTGTTTCCCTGCTGGACATCATCCTGAAAAACTTAACCGGATTTCCTGCCGAAACCCTGGTTTCCGCAATTATTTCCCGCTCTGTGGATATCCGCCATGCACCCATCCCGGCAGTCGGTCTGGGGTTAAGCATCATCATCATGGGGTTTCTTTTCAGCAGGATTCTTTTTCCTTTATATTCGAAAAAATTTCAAAAAACCGTGGACCGATTTGTTCTGTCTGATACTCCGTACAAAGAACACACATGGACAAGGGCTAAGGAAAGCGTATTGAATCTGGTAAAAAGAGCGACATGGGGGGATATCTTTTATTCACATCAAAAAAATATTGAGAAAATTGAGATGTTTATCAGTCAAGACTTGCAAGGATACTTTAAGAACATTAAATAGGTTTCAATCCATTATTTTCCCACCACTAATTTCTGCCCGGGATAAATAATCGCCCCGGACTTCATTTTATTTAATCGTAGCAACTCCTCCAATTTTAAGCCGTAACGTTTCCCGATGCCGTACATTGTCTCACCGGCACGTACCTGATGGTATTTAAGGGACGAAGTTGTTTGAGCCGGTTTGGATGTTGTGGTTTTTTTAGCACGAGTCGAAGAAGTTCGAGAGGTTCTAGATGACGCTCGTTTTTGCATCCGGTTCATCTCTGCCGCGATTTGATCCATTCTGAGGGCAACGGAAGCTTCTAATCTCGAAATTTTGTCATTAATCTCTACCAGTTTGCTGTTTTGTTCTTCGATTTGCTTTCCACCGCCGGTATTCAGTTCAAGATTATTTAACCGGTCTTCAATTTGACGAAGTCTTTTTTCAATGGATGCCACTTGGTTGTCAACATTGGTGTTATCCCTACCGGAAATGGAAACCACAAATAGAATAATCAGAACAATGAGCCCCACCCCCATGGCAATAAATGGAATTTCAAGCTTTTTAAATAATTTATCCCCGAACAAACTCTTTTTAGGTTTTTGCCAGACGGGGTAATCCTCATCTTCCAGGAAATCGCCCTCAGGTTCTTTTTCTAAGCTTTCGGCATCTTCTGAATCTTTCCATTCCATGATTCGACCTCCCAAGAAAAATCAGTCGATCAGATGTTGACTTTGACGGACCCGAAATAGTTTTCGTAATGGCAAAGTAAAAAGCGCCAATAATCTTAAATCAAAACCTTAACGATTATTCAAGACATAATGAGCGCGGATCAGTTTTTCGTCATTTCCCCCTGTACTTATTGTTTGCTTATGCGCTAAGATTAATTAATCTTGGAAATTGAAAAACAATCGATCCTTCGGTTTTGGAGGTAGCCCTATGACGATCCACTCCCATCGATTTGTAGAAATCTTTAATGGATTCTTAGGATTCGGATATGATCGTGCAACGGATGAAAAAACAATTATGTACTATCTTCAAAAATTCTCAGACGATAGGCACCTGGAAACAATCATACCGCGATTGACGGATGACGAATTGAGTCAATTATTCGAGATATTATCCAATTTGATGAAAAATCATTTATCAGACAGTGAATATCACCACCTGTTTTTAAAAGATCGATCGGACTGAGGGGTTGGAATTTCCGGCTTGCCCGCCTCCCCCTGGCGAGTTAATCCGGTTTATGAGGGTTGATAAAGTATAAATAGACCCGCCTCGGGACAAGCCTTGGTGATGGGGTTAGGATTATCTCATATTGCATCAGACATCGCCGGAACGGCCGTCGTCGCAAGGTTCACCAAAATCATCTTCAAGTCTTGCATGTTCCGCAGTTGCCGATACTTCACAAACCGGCAGGGGTTCAGTTTTTTCTGCCATTGGCTTTCCGCAGCATTCGGGTGGGCAGTCTTTCAGTGCTTCTGATTCATTTCCGCATGCTTCACAGTTAAAAATACATTTGTCGTCCATTCGATCCTCCTTCGAAGTTAAGTGCACATTTCAACGTGCAAAAAGAGCGATTTGAACTTTAACATTTATAATAATTATATAAACTGGAGGATAAGGTGTCAAGGCGGCCGGAAAACCCATGGCATCTTAAGAGGCCAATTGTTCTATCCATTTCCATATATTTTCTGTTGTCATACCCGGGTGAATCCTATACAAGTGAAACCTTGTAAAAACCGGATAAGCACAAGCCGAATAATAAATAAAACAATATTAAACATATCTTGAGGAAAAATCTAATGCGGGTATTAATCACAGGCGGCGCTGGATTTATCGGCTCCCATCTAACAGAAGCCCATCTCGAAAACGGAGATGAAGTCTATATCATTGACGATCTTTCAACTGGCTCATTGAATAATATCTCATCTTTCCAAAAAGATGAACGGTATAAATCGCGACTTTTCGTATTCACGGATACCATTTTTAGCCGGGATGTGATGTTGGAGCTGACAGGCACCTGCGAATTGGTTTATCATCTGGCTGCAGCAGTTGGGGTTCGTTACATACTTGAAAATCCCCTTGAATCGATTCGAATCAATATTCAAGGGACCGAAAAGGTCTTGGAACTATGCTCCAAATTTAAGAAAAAGGTATTAATCGCTTCCTCTTCAGAGGTCTATGGAAAACACTTGCATGCCCCTCTTGTGGAATCCGACAATATCATTTACGGGCCTTCCAGTAAATTCAGGTGGTCTTATGCTGCATCAAAATTAATGGATGAGTTTTCCGCTTTGGCGTATTATCGAACCTCGGGACTCTGGGCTACCATTACCCGTCTGTTCAACACGGTAGGGCCAAGACAGACCGGTGCTTACGGTATGGTTCTGCCCCGGTTTGTGGAACAGGCGTTGAGTAACCAACCGCTCACAGTATATGATGATGGAAAACAAACCCGGACATTTACTTATGTCAAAGATGTGGTACAGGCATTAATGGCGTTGATGCAGACCGATGCCGCTGCCGGCGAGGTTTTTAACATCGGGGGCACTGAAGAAATCTCCATGTTGGATCTGGCAAAGCGGGTGGTTCAGGCGACCGGTTCGAGCTCAACGATCCGGCTGATTCCATATGAAGAGGCATTCCAAAAAGATTTCGAGGATATGCAACGACGGGTGCCCAGTATAGAAAAAATAAAATCCCTAATCGGCTTTGAACCGAAAACTGACCTGGATACCATTATCGAAAATGTTATTGAATACGCAAAAGAATCTTAGTGCTTTTATTTGTAAATATTATGACATATTTTTTTCAAATGGTACTATATTGATTCACCACAGAGCCACCGAGGGCACGGAGATGTAGGTATTTTTTGTTTGTCGGGAGACGGCGGCAAACGAAAAGCATCATGCCTCCGGCAGCCGATCCACGAGCAAACATTGCCCGAAGGGCGTGGGTTTATTCCTTTTCGCCCTTCTCAGCGAAAAGGAATAAGAAACAAAACCTCCGTGAACTCTGTGTACTCGAATGAGCGAAGCGAATGGGCGGTGAAACAAAATATAATACGTAACCGTATTTATGAATGAGTGTACTAAGGCAGAAGCGGCCTATTCGATCTTTGCTTTATAAAGTCGCAGGCTGTTCGTCACCACCGATATACTGCTCAACGCCATGGCCAAGGCAGCCAGAATCGGATGAAGCTGCCTTAAGAATACCGGGAAAAAAAGAAATGGAGCCAAAACCCCTGCCGCCACGGGAATGAGTACGACGTTATAGACGAAAGCTAAAAAAAGATTCTGCTTGACCGTTGACATGGTTTGCCGGCTAACCCGGATCGCCCGGGATATGCCTGTCAAACTGCCGCTGGAAAGGATCACATCACCGGTTTCAATGGCCACATCCGTGCCGGTTCCGATGGCCAACCCCACATCGGCCTGAGCAAGTGCCGGTGCGTCGTTGATCCCATCCCCCACCATTCCTACCTTGTGTTCTTTTTCCTGAAGTTCTCTGATCTTGGATGACTTCTCCTCAGGTCGAACTTCTGAAAAAATGTCATCGATATTCACTTCCGAAGCAATGGCCTGAGCGGTTTGCTGATTGTCTCCGGTCAGCATGATGACCCTGAGTTTCTGTTTGTGGAGCAGCTCGATGGCTGATTTCGATTCCGGTTTCAAGGTATCGGATACCGATAGGATGCCCATCGGATCTTTATTCTGAACCAGGAGCATCACGGTTTTACCCTGGGATTGCAGATTATGAATTTTGTCTTGAATAGAGCTGAGATCCACACCTAATTCATTAAACCAGTTGGGTTTTCCCAATTGGAATGAATCCCCATTTACCTGCCCTTCAACCCCAAGGCCGCCCCATGCTTTGAAATTCTTTGGTTCCCAGAGATCAATCCCCCTTTCTATTGCCTCGTTGACAATGGCTTTACCCAAAGGATGCTCGGATCCCTTTTCAATGGAAGCCGCAAGTTTCAGCAGTTGTTCTTCAGATTCAATGGCTTCATCCACAGGCAGAATATCCACAACAGCCGGCTTTCCCATTGTAATGGTTCCGGTTTTATCCAGAACCACGGTATCCAGCTTGGTTGCATTTTCCAGCGCTTCCCCTTTTTTAAACAGAATCCCCTTTTCAGCGCCTTTGCCGGTCCCGGCCATTATTGCCGTGGGAGTAGCGAGACCCAGGGCACACGGGCAGGCAATAACCAGTACAGCCACCATCCTGATCATGGCAGGAACAAAATCTCCCGTGATTCCCCACCACAATGCAAATGTAATAATACTTAGACCAATAACGGTTGGAACAAATATTGCCGCTACCCGGTCTGCCAGAGCCTGAATGGGTGCTTTGCTGCCTTGCGCTTCACGAACCAGTTTTATAATCTGGGCCAAAGCGGTTTCTTTGCCGACCCGGGTGGCTTTAAATTTCAGCAATCCTTCGCCATTAATCGTACCTCCAACCACCATATCATCCGGATGTTTGTCTACCGGCAGCGGTTCCCCGCTGAGCATGGATTCATCCACAGCAGATTCCCCCTCGAGCACGATGCCGTCAACCGGAATGCGTTCACCCGGACGAACAATTACGATATTGTCGACCTTCACACGGGTTAAGGGAATTTCCAGTTCAACCCCGTTATCTAGAATGGTGGCCGTTTTGGGCTGAAGTCCGATGAGTTTCCGAATCGCGCCCCCGGTTTTCCCTTTGGTTCGGGCTTCAAGCAGTTTGCCCAGTTTGATGAGGGTTATAATGACCGCAGCGGTTTCAAAATAGACGTGCGTACCCAAAGATGGAAAAAGCAGAACCGCCAGGGAGTAGAAATAAGCGACCGAGGACCCCAGGGCAATTAAGACATCCATGTTTGCACTACGATTCCGGATGCTTTTGTATCCGCCTACGTAATAATCCTTTCCGGTGTAAAACTGTACCGGTGTAGCGAGTATGAGAAAGAACCAGTTCACCCATGGCGCATGGCTCCACATACCGATCAGGTTAAAATCCCGAAGCATACTGATAACAAAAAGCGGCAGCGCAAAGACCACACCGACAATGAATTTTTGAGTCTGGTTTTTGATTTCCGCCTGCCGCGCGAGTTGTTCCGCATCTTCCGCGTCCAATACGCCCTCGGGTGGAACAGCCCCATATCCTGCCTTTTTTATAGCTGAAATGATTTCCTCCATGGTCGATACCGTGGGGACATATTCCACTGATACCCGTTCGGTGGCAAAATTAACGGAAGCGTTGACCACTCCGGGAACCTTTTTATTTAATGCCCGCTCGATATTCATGGCACAATTGGCACACGTCATCCCTGTAATGGGTAAAGTGACGGTCTGTTCAGTCATCTGTCATATTCCTTTTCTTGAAATCAGAGTGATGCAATTGCATTCGAAAATTGCATATGCTTATTTCAAATTCCACTTGTAAATCCGCTCCGGAACGTTGGCAACATCCCTGATCACCAGGGTAACCGATTTTGTATTTCCTTTCAGAGCCGGAAATTCTAAAACCCCGGTGCGATGATGTCCGCCTGGAGGAGCCCCCTGCCAATCCACCGGGCGGTATTCCCGACCGCTGTCATCTTTAAGTGTTGATACGGACACCAGGTCTTGGCTGAGGTCACCCGAATGCGTATTCATTCGTATTTCAAATTTTGCAGTCTTCCCGAATTCCAGTTGAACGGGAACCACATCAACCCGAACCCTGTTTTCTTTATTCGACTTTCTTTCATACGCATTCGCCTTCAATGTCGTTCCAATGCCCATTATCATGATCAGGGAGGCCGCTATCAAAAGCCGTCCAAGGTGTTTTGTCTGTTTCATTTTCAATATCTCCTTTCTAACTATATCTTCTAAAGCCAAAATTCAAACGGCTCGGGAATATTCCCGGCACGATCATTCCGTTTTTCACCATCATGCGAAGCATGAATCCGATACCGAATAAATTGGAGAGCACACCGATTAAAAAAAACATGGTCTGATAACGCTCCAGCCCGGCTGCGGCCGCAGATAAAAAAGGCAGCCCCAGAGTGGGTAAGAAATGAGTGCAACACACTGCCATGGAAGCAGCGGACATCCCCCCGGAAGCGGCCAGGCTGGATTTGGCGCCCCTCATCGGCTCCCGACGGAGCCTGATTCTCATATTCGAATACAAGACCCCTTGTATTCCCAACCCTAAAGCGAGTGCGATGATCCACCATCGGTAATCACTGAATTGGACTTTGGCAAAATACCAATCCGAAGTCAGCGTGAGCAGACCGAGGTAGAACCCGATGACGCCAAGAGCAGCCGCTAAACCGATTAGATAGGGTGTCAATTTGGAATACATTGTTTGAGTGTATTCGGGCTGGGTTTCGCTTCCATTCTGATCCGCTGCATTACGGCCCGGGATTGAGTAGCCGGCATCTATTACGGATTGTTTCAAAACATCCGAGTCAACGATTGCTTTGTTATAATTAACCCGCGCCTCCTGACGCGATAGATCGACATCAGCCCCATTGACCCCTTCGTGTTTTAACAGCGCCTCCTTAACTCTTTTCACACATGATTGGCAGGTCATTCCCTTTACCGGGAAGGATATGGTAACGGATTGACTGGATTTATTCATTTAATTCTCACCTTCATCATTTCTATACAGTTTATTATTGTTCAATTCACATATGGTCCACAGATGCCGGATCACCAAGGAGTTCAGGGAAAAACCTCGGGGTATTCCGGGCATAAAGCGCATACTTTTCCCCAAACAGTGCGAGTGCTTCTTTCTCTTCTCGCCGAGCCAATCGAAAATAAGTCCATACTAAAAACGGAAACATAACCAGTGTGGGCAACGTAGGCCATTGAATCAGATATCCCACCATAATGAGCACGAATGCTGCATACTGAGGGTGGCGAACCATAGCATACGGTCCCTGATTGGCGACGCCGTTGGCTTTTTGGGCTTTGTAGAGTGTCCTCCAGGATACCGCCAGCACCACCAACCCACTAACAATAAATATGTCACTAATCATATGTAACGAGCTAAAATGGGCATCGCCTTTGAATCCTAACAGCGTTTGCAGCAGATGACCGGACTCATGGGAAAACCAGTCGATACTCGGAAATTTACTGCTGAGCCAGCTTGACAGTAAAAAAACCGTTAAGGGAAAGCCGTACATCTCTGTAAACAGAGCAATCAAAAAGGCCGAAAAGACTCCGAATGTTCGCCAGTCCCTTTTTGTTCTCGGTCGAAAGAAACTCACCACAAAAAGCAACATGATGGCGGCATGGGTAATCACCAGGTCCCACTGACCATAGTCGGACAGATTAGACATTATAGAATCCCTTTAAAACCGTTTATTGATTTATTGCTATCATTCATAAATCTCTTGGATATTAGTACGAGCAACAAATATGCCACTTTGTGGCATTTTTCTTAAACCCTTAGATTTCTTCATTTTATTCGATCTGTGAAAAAAATGAGCAATTCTTATCTTATTAGATAGGGTGCCAGGTGAGTATAAAGTATCCGGATATCGCTTATAAACCGTATCCGAATGGAAAAAAATTATGCACTTTTGTTTAACACTGAATTAAAAAGTAAAAGGAAAGGAATCGGACTTCAGACTAAAATATTCGTGCAAATCTAAAGATTAATCCTTTTGATCAATCTTTGTATGCTTTTCATATTCATGAGAGATAACCGTGTATTCATCCTCTCGAAGATCTATCACATGTTCATGGCTATTATGAATTGACTTCTCAAGATTGCGATTCATATTATCATTCCGCCCGGGTTCGGGTTCCATGTGTCCTCCGCAACATCCCATACCGCCGCCTTTTTTAAAAAAAATACGGTAGACAAAAAAAGCGATAAGAAAAATTGGGATTAGATTCTGCATGATGTTCTTCTCCTTTTTTATTATATAGCTGGCAAATCGTATCGAGTTTCTTTTGCGCGACGTTCAAATATTCACCGTATCATTCCAACTCGTTGGATCCAACTCCACCAAAGATCCCGGCGAATCAATTTCCTGCAAATATTTCAATAAAATTCGCAACATCCTAAGCTGCTGGTTTTCATTGCCTGGAAAGCCAATGGGATGCCCAAGCGGAAAGCCGGGGAAAACCGCCCTTGGCGGTAATATCTTTTTGGTGATATCCTTGACCAAGCTGACGGAGATGGTAGAAATTCCTGCT
>CAYSUA010000227.1:0-9155 GCA_964433795.1 uncultured Desulfobacteraceae bacterium
CTAAACACAATACACTAAATACTTGATGAATTCGACTTTTTACGAATTCATCAATTTTCCATGATCAATATTTCGGTTATTGTCAACCAAATAGTGGGTCCTTAATCAGGAATTCTTTAACACCACTAAATGTGAGGCGATGAATCGGACAATATCCGTATTTTTGTATGGCCGCTTTATGCTTTTTTGTCGGATAGCCTTTATGTTTTGAGAATCCGAATTGGGGGTAGTCCAGGTGGTAACGTTCCATTAGACGATCTCGAGTTACCTTGGCAACAATGGACGCTGCTGCAATGGAAACACTGAGCGCATCACCTTTGGTAATCGGTTGCTGCGGGATTCGATGGGGAATCCGATGAATGCCGTCTACGAGCAGAAAATCGGGCCTGGGTTCGAGATTTTCGATGGCCATTCGCATGGATAGCAAAGATGCCTGTAAGATATTGATGCGATCGATCTCCAAGGCATCTACGATCCCGGTGCCAATGGAAATCGCCCCATCGTATATTCTTTCATAAAGCACATCACGGATTTTTGGGCTGAGTTTTTTCGAATCCGTGATGTTTGCCTTGAGAAAGGAATCGGGCAGTATTACGGCCGAAGATACCACAGGGCCGGCCAAAGGACCTCGGCCGGCCTCATCAACACCCGCAATGGATGAATATCCATTCTTTCGTGCTGCGTTCTCAAATTTCCACAGGTCCGGTTCCATGAATGACCGTGGTGACGAATTAGTCTATTCGTCGCTCTTTGATTCTGGCTGCTTTTCCCCGCAGTTTCCTCAGATAGTAAATTTTTGCCCGGCGGACACGGCCGCGGGTTACCACCTCGATTTTATCGAGAATGGGTGAGTGAAGGGGAAAAACCCGCTCAACACCGATACCGTAAGAGATTTTTCGCACGGTAAACGTGGCATTAGTGGTGCCGCTGCGTTTGCTGATGACAACACCCTGGAAAACTTGAATCCGTTCTTTTTCACCCTCTCTAATTTTTACATGAACATTGACCGTATCGCCGGGTGAAAAATCGGGCAGGTCAAGCCGCATCATTTCTCTTTCAAGCTGTTTGATTATTTCCATTTTTTCTAACTCCCTATATATATTTAAACCATTAGCTTTCGGACCATAACCCAAAAAAGGGTTAATCCTTTGAAAGGTCTTTCAATTCAGAGCAATTTCGGAGTATTGGAGTACTGGAGTATTGACTCAAGGGCTGAGTTTTCTTTAACAACACTCCAAAACTCCATCGCTCCAGCACTCCAGTTGAATCATACCCGATATTTCTAAGATTATTACAATCACCTTTTTATTGGTTATCGTCTCGTTAACTTCATATTAGTCGCTTCCCAGCAGCCGATCCAAAATGATGGCCGCGGCCGATCGAACCGAAAGATGGTTGTAATCGGTATTTCCTTTAATGGGCTGTAAAACGTAATCGGCTGAAGAAATGAATTCTTCAGTCAGCCCCCACGCGGTGCCGAGCATGATGATATAGGGTGCGTCGCTTTCCAGCAGCCTTCGAAAATCGTGGAATCCGATATTCCGACACCCCTTTTTTGCACTGGTCACAACGGTTTTCGGCCGCTCACCGCATGCGATGTGAATTTTTTCGATAACCTCCTCGATACTGTTTTCCACTTGAATCAGTTCAAGGGCTTCCCGGCGATCCGGATTATATGTTGCTCCCATTCCCTGCACCCAATGGGAAACGATTTGCCCCACCATCGCCTGCTGATCCGAAAGCGGTGTGATGACGTAAAATTTTTGGACACCATACGTCCGAACGGCTCTCGATATATCATGCAAATCCAGGTTCGTCACGGCGGCGGTTATAACATCACCGGCCTTGTTCACCACCGGATAATGCATCAGTGCCACGTAGAGATTGGCCGCGGATGATCTTTTCAATATCGAGACACCATTTTTTAAAAATATCGACTTCCTCCTTGCTCAGCGTTCTGTTTTCGAGCAGATCCCGCCGTTTCAAGAAGGTCCGAATCAGCGACATTTCCTGCCGCCATTTTTCAATGGCTTCGTGATGGCCGGAAGCCAATACTTCCGGAACGCCCTCCCCTTCAAATTCACGGGGTTTTGTATAGTGCGCATGTTCCAGAAGATCGTTTGAAAACGAATCTTTTTCCGCGGAATCTTCTCCTCCGAGAGTTCCGGGAATCAGACGGGTTACCGTTTCCATGACCACCATGGCCGCAAGCTCTCCACCGGTCAACACGTAATCTCCGATAGAGATCTCAAAATCGATAAAATTGTCACAGATCCGTTCGTCCACACCCTCATACCGACCGCAAACCAGAATGAGATCACCAAATCCGGCCAGATCGCGAGCCAGGCCTTGATTCAAGACGCGCCCCTGGGGCGTCAACAAAATCGTTTTGGCGTCAGGTCGATCTGATTTGGCCCCTCGAATCGCCGCCGCCAGGGGTTCGGGTTTCATCACCATGCCGGACCCACCCCCGTAAGGCGTGTCATCGGTGACCCGGTGCCGACCCTCTGCAAAATCTCTTATGTTTAAAACTTCCGCAACGATCCTGTCGTTTAATATCGCCCTGCGGATAATCCCGTGTTCCCAAAAGGATTGAAACAGGTCCGGAAAAATCGTCAGGACTGTAAATCTCATTCCAAGCCCTCAGGTAGATCCACCAGCATCTTTTTCAGCTCGAGATCGATTTCTATCACCACCGATTCCAACGCTGGAATCAGTGTTTCTTTATTATCCTCATTCCTGACGATATAGACATCGTTGCCATCCGTGGGCAGGATCGATGTTATCTTTCCTAAATAATTGCCGTCACCCCGGTAAACGGATAGCCCGATGATGTCGTTCCAGTAATAGGTTCCCGGTTCCGGTTCGGGAAGCTCTTTTTTATGGATGAAAAGCTTTGAACCGATCAGCTCTTCCGCATCACTTCGGGTGCCTATCCCCTTAAAAGATAAGATAACACCCCGTTTGTGAGTCCGGGCCCAATTAATAGTTAAAGATCGCCTGCGGCCATTCTTGTCTTCAAGTAGAATAGAGCTGTCCGGCCTGAAGATGGATGGAGATTCAGCGTAGGAATAGACCTTGACGGCACCCTTTATACCATGGGCACCCACGATCTTTCCGATTGAGAGAATCCCTTCTTTTTGCACGGGATCATTCAATGATCTCCAGAACCGAGCGTTTTCTTACTTTTGCTGATGCAGCACTAAGTATGGTACGCATGGCTCTGGCGGTACGGCCCTGCTTTCCGATTACTTTCCCTAGATCCTCTTTTGCTACCTTTAGCTCGAGGACAGAGGTTTGGTTACCCTCAACCTCTGCGACCGATACTTGATCCGGATGATCAACGAGTGCTTGGGCAATGTACTTGATCAGCTCTTTCATCGCTCCATCTCCTTTGTTAGCGGTTGAGAATTAAGGGATTAAGACAATAATGCAGGATTCGTTATATGCCTTGTTTTTTTAACAGGTTTTTAACTGTACCTGTAGGAATTGCTCCCTGACCCATCCAGTATTTAACGCGCTCGTCTTTCAGGTTGACTTCAGCCGGATCCATTAAAGGATTATACGTCCCGACCACCTCTAAGAATTTGCCGTCTCGTGGGCTTTCGCTGTCTGCTACCACAATTCGATAAAACGGCCGTTTTTTAGTTCCATGTCTGGCCAATCTGATTTTCACTGACATCTCAATTCTCCTTTAGAAGGGCATCATGTTACGGCTGAGTCCCCGCATACCCCCTTTATTCAATTTTCTCATCATCTTCAAAACTTGTGTATAGTTTTTTAACAGTTTGTTGATATCCTGCACACTGGTGCCGCTGCCTTTGGCAATCCTTTTTCGACGACTTCCGTTAATGATCGCGTGTTGGCGGCGTTCATGAGGCGTCATGGAATTAATGATCGCTTCGATACGGACCAGCTCTCGCTCATCTACTTCCATGTGCTTCATTTGCTTGATTTTTCCGATACCGGGAATCATACCCATCAGATCCGAAAGCGATCCCATCTTCCGGAGTTGAACCAACTGATCGCGGAAATCATCCAACGTAAATAGATTCTTTCTTAATTTCTGCTCAAGTTCGGTTGCCTTTTTTTCATCCACAACCGCTTGAGCCTTTTCGATCATGGTCAGGACATCCCCCATACCGAGAATTCTTGAGGACATCCGGTCCGGATGAAACGGCTCCAGATCGGTCAGCTTTTCACCGACACCGATAAATTTGATCGGCTTGCCGGTGATGGATTTAATGGAGATGGCTGCCCCGCCTCGGGCATCACCGTCCATTTTTGTCAGAACCACACCGCCGATATCCAGTGCTTGATCAAAGGAGCCGGCGATGTTGACGGCATCCTGGCCGGTCATGGCATCGGCCACCAGCAGAACGTCCGAGGGCCGTATAGCCTCCCGAATCCGCTTGAGCTCGTTCATCAATTCTTCATCGATATGCAGACGCCCGGCCGTATCGAGAAGCATGACATCGCATCCCGCCTGGTGCGCCGCATTTTTTGCCTCCTGGGAGATCTGTACCGGATCCATATTTCCATCTGACGGAAACACCGGAACGGAAAGCTGATCCCCCAATTTTTTGAGCTGATCGATGGCTGCCGGCCGGTAAACATCTGCAGGCACCAGATAAGGGCTTCGCCCGCTTTTCCTTATAAATTGAGCGAGCTTACCCGCGGTGGTTGTTTTTCCAGAGCCCTGCAATCCCACCAGCATGATGGAAACCGGTTGGGGTCCCGACAGGTCCAAGTCTTGGAAACGGGAACCCATTAACTCGGTTAACTCTTCATTGACGATCTTTATTACCTGCTGACCCGGGGTAAGACTGCCCAAAACTTCCTGGCCCAAGGCACGCGTCTTTATACCGGTAAGAAATGTTTTGACAACCCTATAATGAACGTCCGCCTCAAGAAGTGCCATCCGCACTTCTTTTAAGCCGTCTTCAATGTTTTTTTCCGTGAGCTTACCGTGTCCTTTGAGCTTTTTAAAGACTAAATTCAGGCGGTCGCTCAAATTGTCAAACATGTTTAACCCCTATCTGCGTTACTAAACCCTTGAAATTACTATCCACATAGTGATATGTCAAGCAAATTAATTTGTGAATCCGGTTGTATAAATCCATGAGCAAGCATATCTTATCGCACACGATTGAAAGATGCAAAAAACTTTAAAACCAGACATTAAAAATCTGACCAAAGATCAGCTGATCCAATGGTTACAGGATCATAAGATCGATTCATATCGAGCGTCCCAGATTCTAAAATGGATCTATCTTAGGCAGGCGGACGATTTTGAAAACATGACCGACCTCAATAAACAGATGAGAGACTTCCTATCCGACCATTTCACCATCAACCGGCTTGAAAGATTAGACACCCAGATCTCTCGGGACGGCACGAAAAAATTTCTGTTTAAACTGGATGATGGATGCTTGATCGAAAGTGTGCTGATTCCGGAAAAGGACCACTACACCCTGTGCATCTCGAGCCAAGTGGGATGCGCTCAGGATTGCAGATTCTGCTTAACCGCAAAACAGGGGTTTACCCGGAATCTCACCCCTGGGGAAATCATCGCCCAGGTACGCGATATGGCCAAAGAAGTGGACGGTTCCAAGCCGATGAGCAACATCGTCTTAATGGGGATGGGGGAGCCATTGGCAAACTATCGAAATGTCATTCACGCCATTCACATTATTACCGATAATGATGAAGGGCTCCGATGTGCAAATCGAAAAGTGACCCTTTCCACCGCCGGGTTGATACCGAAGCTATCGGATCTCGGAAAAGACACAAAAATCAATTTGGCCGTTTCTTTAAATGCCACAGACAATGAAACCAGAAATCGATTGATGCCCATCAATCGTAAGTATCCCATTGAAGATCTTATTGCAGCCTGTAAGGATTACCCCCTGCCCCCTACCCGCCGGATCACCTTTGAATATATTCTTATCAAAGACGTTAACGATTCGGAAATGGACGCCGAACGCCTATCCCGGCTGCTCCGGCCGCTGAAGGCCAAGATCAACCTGATCCCCTTTAACGAATTTGAGGGAAGCGGCTATTCAAGATCCGATGATCGAACCGTCGATCGATTTCAGGAAGTCCTATTGCAAAATCACTACACGGTGATGATCCGACAATCCAAGGGCCGAGATATCTCCGCTGCCTGCGGTCAGCTCAGCGGGTCGTATA
The DNA here is from genome assembly GCA_964433795.1 of uncultured Desulfobacteraceae bacterium. Classification (GTDB taxonomy): domain Bacteria; phylum Desulfobacterota; class Desulfobacteria; order Desulfobacterales; family SURF-15; genus DUZK01. The sequence goes on from CAYSUA010000227.1 coordinate 6,193, forward strand.
ACGGCTGAACTCAGAACTAAATCATATATTTCTTCACTTCCCCTGGTGATACACCCGTCACCGTGAAGTTTTTTTCCCCTTCAGGGGTGACCACATTAATCTCCTGAACGGTTTCCGTATCCGCTTTGCTGTACCCGATACAGATTGATGCAGCCAAATGAACAGATGCTTCATCAGCACCATAGGGTATGAGCAGAACGGGTCCGGGGATTCTTTGTACCTTTATGAGGGTGTCTTTTAAAGGATCGTGATATTTAATGATCTTTTCATTGTCTTTTTTGGTACGACCCACGATAAACTTGGTCTCCTCGTTGATGCGGAAATGCCGCCCGTATTTCAAAAGATGAAGTTCAGCCTCCGTTGTGGTTTCTTGATGCTCGAAAAGATCCCGTAATCGTTTCGAGTAGCCTTTATCGGTCAACAGGCAACCACCGGCAGGCGCCGGATACTCAGTGAGTCCAAACTCTTTAGCCAATTGAATTTGAGGTTTTCTGGATCTTCCGGAAAAACCGTACAACAGCTCTCGATCCACCCACCCTTCTTTTTCAGGGATGGTTTCCGGAAGGTTTTTTGCACTCAAGGGCCTCAGGATATACCCGTCATATCCGGAGTGTTTTTCCACGTATCTCAGGGAAGGTTTGGTCTGGGACATGGGTCGTTGTCCAACAACTTCCCCGCTGAACAGAAAGTCTATCTCCTTTTCGGTCATGATTTCACCGGCGATACGGAACATCAATGCGTGGCAGTCCAGGCAGGGATTCATGCACTTGCCGTATCCGCAGGGCGGATTTCTCAGCATGGGTAAATAGGCATCGAAAATATTCTTTACGGTGAGCGGAATTCCGGTACGTTCCGAAGCTTTTCTTGCTTTTTTTGAAGAGAAAAAAGGGGTCTCAAACGTAATCCACTCTACATCGAGCCCCTGTTTTCGCAAGACGAGTCCGGCCAGGGTGCTGTCCAGACCGCCCGAACAGAGCCCCAGGGCACGGACTTTTTTTTGTTTATAACTCATGATACAAACACATACAACCTTGTTTGCCCCGTAAAAAATAAGCAAAATGATTTTTTTACGAGAGTGTTTAGTATTTGGTGTTCAGTGTTTAGCACACCAATAGGCTGATGCTATATGATTTGTTTTTTTCTAAATACAAAACACAAAACACTTGATGAGATCGAATCGGCTTTTTACGAATTCAGAAACCTTTTATTAATATAAGATTGCTTTAAAGTTTAAATAATATGTTAACCGATAAACCACGGATCGATAAGATTCGAAAAATACTAAGAAAAACTTATCCCCACATCAAAACCCAGCTCCGGAATCGGAACCCTTTTGAGCTTCTGGTGGCCACCATCCTGTCCGCTCAATGTACGGACAAACAGGTGAACGCCGTTACCCCTGTGTTGTTCAAAACATTGTCCACCCCTCAGGATTTTGCCGGCGTTCACCTCAAAACACTCGAAAAACTGATAAGATCCACCGGTTATTATCGAAATAAAGCCAAGAATATAAAAAATTGTTCAAAAACACTCATCGATAAATATAATGGTGAAGTGCCGACCACCCTGGAAGAACTGGTAACGCTGCCCGGGGTGGGCCGAAAAACTGCCAACGTGGTTCTGGGGGCTGCGTTCGGAAAACCCGGAATGGTTGTCGACACCCATGTGGCCCGAATATCACAGCGTCTGGATCTGACCCGGAACAAAGATGCTGTGAAGATAGAGTTTGATCTCATGAAAGTCATCCCTAAACGCTCATGGCGTGACTTTAGCCTTCATCTGGTCTATTTCGGGCGGCAATATTGTACGGCCAGAAACCCCAAATGCCCCATGTGTCCCATCAAAAAACTCTGCAGTTGGCACGGCAAAGTGGCTCCCGATTAATTCTCTTCCAACGCAAAAGCCACCGCTGCTTCGGCATGGAGCTGTGCCGTATCAAAAAGCGGGACGCTGCTGTCCTCCTGCTTGACCAGAAGACCGATCTCCGTGCATCCTAGTATGATTCCTTCAGCCCCGCTCGTTATGAGACCTTGGATAATATCCTGGTATGCGCGTCTCGAAGCGTCGTTTATTTTTCCCAGGCATAGCTCTTTGTAAATTACATCGTCGACAATCTTCCGATCTCGAGCTTCGGGGATGATGACGTCAAGGCCGTATTTTTGAATCAGCCTGCCTTTATAGAAATCTTCCTCCATGGTAAAGCGGGTGCCCAAAAGTCCGATGCGTTTAATGCCGTGGGATTTAATTCTCTGAGCTGTTGCATCTGCAATATGAAGCAGGGGAATGTTGATCTCTTGCTGAATGTCGGCCGCGAGTTTATGCATAGTATTGGTACAGAGAATCAGAAAATCGGCGCCCCCGTTTTCTACATCTTTTGCCGATTGTGACAATATCAGCGCGGCTTCCTTCCAGTTCCCCTCACTCTGGTATGCTTCAATTTCGGCAAAATTTACAGAAGCCATGAGACATTTGGCGGAATGAAGTCCGCCTAATTTTTCTCTGATTTCTTCGTTAATAATCTGGTAGTAGGTGGTTGAAGATTCCCAACTCATTCCCCCAAGCAATCCGATGGTCTTCATATTTGTTTTCCTCCAGGCGCCGGCATCCCGGCTCTATGTCATGTCGTGTGAAAAGGGACCTTATTGACTGATCAATAAACTAATACCGAACGGAATAGAGCTCAAGGGGTCGATTTCCTGAGCCGGCAGAACATTATCATAACAATAACACAATCTGGTTATCTATAAAGCCCAAGTACTGACAATCGGCTTTGAAGATAACCCGCTTCGCGGGCGTGTGAAACTCGCGCATAAGGGTGCGTAACACCGAACAGGGCGTCGACATAAACAAAACACCGAGTTAAATGACAAATAGTTATGGCTTGTAGTCGCGCATTCATGCTGTTCGGTGCAACGCACCCTAACGCACTCAGACAGTCACACACCCCCGAATCGGCTCACCTC
>CAYSUA010000228.1:0-9061 GCA_964433795.1 uncultured Desulfobacteraceae bacterium
TGTAGATAACCAGGAATACTAATTAATTTAAGTAAACTTACAGATCAAATTCAGCGATGATGAAGGTATGGTCCGACGGGCGGGTCAGAAGCCTGGCATCCCGGTCGATCCATGCGTCTTTTGACTTCTTTGCCAGGCAAGTTGTCGCCCAGATATGGTCAATCCGCCATCCGAGGTTTCGTTTAACCCCATTGGGAATCCGATAGTCCCAAAAGGTATAGAGTTTGGCTTCTGTTTTGTGCCGGCGGAACACATCTACAAATCCCCAGTCTTTTAAGGTGCTCAAAACTTTATGCTCTTTTGGATGAAAACCAATGCTTCCGGACAGTGTCTCCGGATCATGAACATCGATGGATTCCGGAGCGATGTTGAAATCACCCGTCCAGATCAGGGGTTGGTCCGGCCTGTAATGCTTCTGAAAATAGTCCAGTAGAGAATTCAGCCAACTGATTTTATATTTGAATTTTTCCGACTCCGGATCCTGGCCCTGCGGCACATAGGTGTTCACTATGGGAATACCATCCACATGTACCGCAATCAGCCTGGATTCTTCTGTTTCGTCTCCTTCTTTAAGGCCGATGCGAACCAATTCAGGCTCGGATCTGGTTAATACGGCAACCCCGTTATAACTTTTTTCGCCTTTGAAGCTGACATGGTAACCCAGGTCTTCAAACGGTGCCTTGGGAAAGTCCGGGTCCTGGACTTTGGTTTCCTGAATGCAGAGAACGTCCGGGGCTTCTTTTTCCATCCATTGGGTAATAATCGGCAGCCGGGCTCGAATTCCGTTGGCATTGAAACTGACTATTTTCAACCTGATCGCTCCTTATGTATGAAGATAAGATGAAACCTGCGGCACATGCGATGAATAAACCAAAAGCCTCCATCGATTTATTTTCATCATATCATATTCTTTAATACGCTTATCCACTAAACTCAAGTTGTATCCGGATAGGCTTTGGAGATGATCCGATTCGTGCACGAGTTTCACACGTCCGCGAAGCGGATTATCTTCAAAGCCGCAGATGCTTGACTTGAGGTTTCTTCATATTCGGATTCTTTAATTATAAACTTCCATTACTTTGATCCGCCTCGATGATAAAAAACAGTTGCGATTTGCAGTTTTGCTGTAGTAGTATCATTAAAACAACACATAATTTCAACCATCATTCATACCTTAGTAACCAGCAACATTAAGATATTTTAAGTGAGGCGTTCATCGCGTCAAATATTTGAGGCTAAAACAATAGCAGTAAGCCATCGGTATGGTTTTTTATTGACAAGCCGGCTATTGATGATTGTATAAGGGGATAATAGCCGTTCGGTGGCAACCACGCGCTTATTTACCCGGATATCATATTTACCTCACAGATAACTTAAAAATAATTGAAAGGAGGGTATTCATGGATAAGATTTTGAGGATCAATATGGGGGCCGAAGGAGGTCCGAAATTTGGCGAGGAACCGGTGGGTGATTATGCTGAGATCGGTGGGAGATCATTGACTTCTACGATCGTATCAAAGGAAGTGCCGCCGCTTTGCCATGCCCTGGGTGAAAACAACAAGCTGGTCATTGCTCCCGGGCTTCTATCCGGAACCGCTGCCGCTATGTCGGGACGGCTCTCTGTGGGTTGCAAGAGTCCCCTGACCGGCGGAATCAAGGAGGCGAATGCCGGAGGTCAGGCTTCACAAGTGCTTGCCCGACTCGGTTATGCAGCCATCGTGTTGGAGGGACAACCCTCGGACGGGGCCTTTTATAAGGTGTTGATCAACTCGGATGGGGTTAAAATCGAAGGTGCCGATGACCTCAAAGGGCTCGGCAATTACGACGTTGTGGACAAGGTCAAAGCGGAACACGGGGAGAAAGTGGCATGCATCTCCATCGGACAGGCCGGTGAAATGAAAATGTCGGCCGCTTCCATTGCCTGCACCGATATGGAAATGAGACCTACCCGCCATGCCGGCCGTGGAGGGGTTGGTGCGGTAATGGGGTCAAAAGGGGTCAAGTTGATCGTGCTGGATGATTCCGGTATGAAGATGCGGGCTCCCAAAGATCCGGATGCATTTAAAGCAGCCAACAAGGTGTGGGTTGAGGGTCTGAGAAAACATCCGGTGACCGGCGAAGGGCTTCCCGCATACGGCACCAATGTATTGACCAACGTGATCAGTGAAGCCGGGGCCTATCCCACCAATAATTTTATAAAGGGCAGCTTCGAGACGTGTAATAAAATCAGCGGAGAGACCCAGGCGGAAACGGAGATCGAAAGGGGAGGCTCGGCCACCCACGGCTGCCATCGGGGCTGCATCATTAGATGTTCCGGAATTTATCATGATAAAGACGGGGCTTATCTGACCAAACAACCGGAATATGAAACGGTCTGGGCGCATGGCGGAAACTGCGGAATCGACGATCTGGATGCCATCGCTCAATTGGATCGTCTGGATGACGATTTTGGGATAGACACCATCGAAATGGGAGCGACCATTGGTGTTGCCATGGAGGCGGGGCTGGCTGAATTCGGAGATGCCGAAGCGGCGATCAATCTGGTCAAAGAAGTGGGGAAGGGAACGCACCTGGGACGCATCCTAGGAAACGGCGCTGCGGTAACCGGAAAGGTATTCGGCGTTGAAAGAGTCCCTGTGGTGAAGGGGCAGGCATTACCGGCCTATGACCCGAGAGGGATTCAGGGCATCGGTGTTACCTACGCCACCAGCACCATGGGTGCAGACCATACCGCCGGTTATGCAGTAGCGACGAACATCTTAGGTGTCGGCGGAAATGTTGACCCCTTAAAACCGGAAGGGCAAATCGAGCTTTCCAGAAATCTGCAGATTGCCACTGCTGCCGTTGATTCGACAGGCATGTGCCTGTTCATTGCATTTGCGGTTCTGGATCAGCCGGATACATTTCAAGCCTTGATCGATATGCTTAACGCCTTTTATGGCTTAAGCCTGACTGCTGACGACGTGGCCGAGCTCGGTAAATCTGTCCTGAGCAATGAAAGGGATTTCAACGCAAAGGCCGGTTTTTCCTCGGAACATGATCGGCTGCCTGAATTTTTCTTGAATGAGAAGCTGCCGCCTCATAACATCACGTTCCAGGTAAAGGATGAGGATTTGGATCAGGTTTTTAATTGGTAGAAATCTTACTGTTCCCCACATTTAGGGGAGGTCCGGAAGGGCCTCCCCTTTTTTTCTGGAAGCGACCTCAAAAATGCATCTGACTCAACTGACCATAAAACTCGATCCGGAAATAATGTCTGTTTTTAATTCGTTGCTGGGTGGTGGGTTTTTCGTTTGTGCGCCATCCGGCACCAGCATAAAAGCATATCTATGTTCGTATTTGGGCATCGATTCCGATTATTTTGAAAATAGAATCCAAACCCTTTTTCTTGACGGTTCTCCGGTGGATGATCCGGAGACAGCGGTACTCAAAAAAGGTTCTGTGCTTGCCCTTTCAGGTGCGATGCCGGGACTCGCCGGTGCGACATTGCGCAGAGGCGGATTTTACGGTCGGTTGCGCGGAGAGATTTCTTATGATCAGGACACGGTTTGTGAGACTTCCGGCGAATGCCTGATACGTGTGAAGCTGTTCAACCTTCTGGTCAAGGAACTCGGCCCCCTGTTTCTTGAAAATGGCATTCAGGTCGATTCCGACACGGTATCTGAACTGCTTAAAAATCGGAGCCGTCGACTCCTTGACGGATGCCGGACGGCTGAGCTAGACGGGAAACCGATTGAACCGAAACGGCTCATTGAAATGGAATTGCCCCCCGGGGAAGTGTCTCTGCAGGTTATTAAATAGTTTCCATCCACGAATGGTCTTTTTGCCCAATCTCGGCGTCAATCGGCGCAAGGGCCTGATTTCCTTGATCTTGTCGAAGGTCCCGCTTGCGGGGAACAAAAATCCTCATCCGTGAATCGGAAACACCAGAAAGTGCCCATGCCGATTTTACCGATTTATGGATGGGCACTAAATAGTCTTAATACCGAGTATTTTTCGCGCTTCATCGGAGGTGGCTATTTCGCGTCCGAGGCGTTCAGCCAGGTCTGCGGCCATTTCCACCATCTGTGCATTGCTTTTTGCCAATACCCCTTTTTTTAAATAAATGTTGTCCTCGAAACCCACCCGAACATGCCCCCCTATTAGGATGGCCATGGTAATCATAGGAAGTTGAGCCTTTCCAATTCCAAGAACACTCCACGGTGCATCGGAAGGAAGTTTATTCTTCATGAACAGGAGGTTTTCAGCGGACGCATCAATTCCCCCCTGTGCACCCATACATAGCTGAAAATAAGGGGGCTTATCAATCAATCCTCTTTGGATGAGATCGAGTGCTTGATAGATGTGACCGACATCAAAGACTTCTATTTCCGGTTTCACACCATTTTCTTGCATACATTTTGCCGCAGCCTCTCCCCACTCTGGTGAATTGATAAGGACCCGGTCCTTGAAGTTCATGGAGCCTATATCAAAGGAACAGATATCAGGTTTGAGATGGATGGTTTGAAGCCGTTTTGAAATCGTATCGGGTCCTTTTAGAACATAACCGCTTGTGGTTAAATTAACAATCATATTACATTGTTGCCGAATGCCATCGAGTACTTGTTTGAAAAGTTCAATATTAAACTCCGGTTTACCGGTGCCGGGATCCCTCACATGGATATGGGTGCTTGCCGCCCCGGCCTTATGACACGCCACGGCCGCATCTATGATCTCTTCAGGAGAATATGGAACGGCAGGATTCATTTCTTTTGTCGGGAAAGATCCTGTAACGGCAACCGTGATAATCATCTTTTTTTCCATAAGTTTTTCCTTTAAATTGATAAGAATTTGCTTTTCCGGTTATGCACAAAGCCCAGCATACAGGAATAGGCTTTGGAGGTGAGCCGATTCGTGCGCGTGTGACTGTCTGAGTGTATTAGGGAGCGTTACACCGAACAGCATGAAGGAGCTGCAATAGACCCTAACTATTTTATTTCCCAAGATGTTTTGTTTATCTCGAAGCCCTGTTCGGTGATACGCTCCCTTATGCACGAGTTTCATACGTCCGCGAATCGGATTATCTTCAAAGCCGCAGGTGCTCGACTTGAGGTTTCTGCATAACCGCATTTGCTTTTAACGAAAGGATTCATTTAGACAACCCGATTGTATTTACGATTTGCCAAACCAGTGGAGTTTGGCCCTATTAGCGTATGACTTTAAGGGCAGCGTTCGAACAACGCCGCTGCTCCCATGCCCCCGCCGATACACATGGATTCTATCCCGTATTGAACGTCTTTTTCTTTCATGTTGGTCAGCAGTGTCGAACAGAGCTTTGCACCGGTGCAGCCCAGGGGGTGCCCTAGGGCAATGGCGCCGCCGTGAATGTTGATTTTTTCCATATGCTTGTCCAACTCGAGTTTGTTCAGGCAGTAGAGGATCTGGGAGGCAAACGCCTCGTTGATTTCGAATAGACCGATATCATCAATGGTCATTCCGACCTTGTCCAGCAGCTTGGGTATGGCATATCGGGGCCCTATCCCCATTTCATCCGGGCGGCATCCGATGGTTGTGTAACATTTAAATTTCGCCAGCGGCTCGATTCCGAGATTTTTGATTATATCCTCGCTCATGATGATAGTGGCGGCAGCTCCGTCAGTTGTTTGAGAGGAGTTTCCCGGGGTAACAGCGCCGTTGGCTGCAAAAGCCGGATGTAGGGCCGCCAGCCCCTCCAGCGTGGTGTCCGGGCGGATGCCGTCATCACAATCGACAATGAAGGTTTCTTTTTCGTGGGTGCCGTTCGCCTTTTGGATATATTTTGCGGCAGGGGTCGGGACGATCTCCTCAAACAGATTTCCGTTTCTGGCCTCTGTGGCTTTCATTTGAGATCGATACGCAAACTCGTCCTGTTTCTCACGGCTGATCTTGTATCGTTTCGCAACATTTTCGGCTGTGATACCCATGGAAACATATAGTTCTGCATGCTTTTCGGCATATTCGGGATGCGGCCGCGGCAGATTGCCGGGCATCGGTACATAGGTCATGGATTCAACGCCGCCGCCGATGGTAATGTCCGACCAGCCGGCCATTACCCGCAATGAAGCCAGTGCGATGGCTTCAAGCCCGGATGCACAGAAGCGATTTACGGTTGCACCGGATACCTGGAGGGGAAATCCCGCGATTTGAGATGCAACCCGACCGATATTCAACCCCTGTTCCGCTTCCGGAAAGGCGCACCCGATCATGATGTCTTCCACATCCTTCATCTCTAAATTCGGTGTTTTTTCCACTGCGGCTTTAAGAATGAAAGACAGCAGGTCTTCCGGCCGCGTATCCTTAAAAGCCCCTTTCTTGCGTTTGCAACCGGGTGTTCGAATTGAGGTTACGATGTAGGCATCGCGCATTTTATCCTCCGTAATTCACTGTTCGATTTTCTTTTTATGATTAGCCGCCCGGGCTTGCATCCCGCCCAGGCAAAAATCTTTATTTTCTGCGTATGTCTGTGTGTGTCTGCGGCCATTAATTTCTCAGCGGTTTTCCGGTTTTCAGCATATGCTCGACCCTGGCTTGGGTTTTTTCCTGTTTCCAGAGTTCAATGAAAGTCTCGCGCTCCAAAGTCAGGATGACTTCTTCTTCCACTTCGCTGTTATCGCGAACATCGCCGCCGCTCATTACATAAGCGATTTTTTCAGCAATGAACGCATCGTATTCGGAAATGAAATTGCCGTTGAGCATATTATGTATCTCTGCTTTGACCATACCCTGTGCTGCCTGGCCCATGACCCGGATACGGCTCTTAACAGGAGGCGAATACCCGGTTTCCACCAAGCGGATGACTTCTTTTTTCGCCTCGGCAATAAGGTGATCCCGGTTTGAGATAATTTTATCGGCCGGGCCAAGGAAGCCGTTTGCACGCGCATCGGCTGCTGAAGTGGATACTTTTGCCATTGCAATAGACATGAAGGTGGGGATAAAAAACTTGGCCAGATCGATCTCCTGAATCGATTCCGGAATAGAATTCAGAACTTTACGCCACAGATTCAGGCAGCCGGCTCCTGCCGGAAGCAGTCCCACACCGAATTCCACCAATCCCATGTTCAGATCTGCATGCGCAACGATTCTATCCGAAGACAGGCAGATTTCACACCCACCGCCCAAAGCCAGACCATAGGGGGCTGTGACCATCGGAAAATATGAATATCTCGCTTTCAGCATTCCCATTTGAGCGTCTTTTAAGAAAGATTCCATTTCTGAAAACTTACCCTGCTGTGCCAGACCTGCCATGTAGGCCAGATCACCGCCGGCAGAAAAAGTACCCGGCAGACCGGAGGTCTGGTTGCCGATCACCACACCGATGCCGTTTTGATCGACATACTCAAATGCATCATGCAGGAAATCGATAATTTCCCGGTTTATGGTATTCATTTTGGTATGGAACTCACAGCAAAAGACACCATCGTCAAGATCGATCAATGATGCGGACGGGCAGGTTTTAACCAGTTTTTTTCCTGATTTTAAACGATTTAAGGTGATGATATTGGGTGTGGCCGGTTCTTCCTTATATTCGGCGTCTTTGAAATCATAATAGAAGAATTTATTGTTTTCGGATTTATAAAAGCGACCGTTACCGGAGGTTGCCATCTGCTTAACGGGTTCCGGAATCGGAAACCCATCGGCCTCCATTCTATGAATCGATTCCTCAAGACCGATGGCATCCCACAGTTCAAAGGGTCCCATTTCAAAATTGAATCCCCATTTCATGGCCTGGTCGATCTCCAGGATGGTATTTGAAATTTCCGGGATTCGTTTAGCCGCATATATCAAGCTGCTGGCAATGGCCTTCCAGGCGAAACGAGCCCCTCTGTCTTCACCATATACAATTGCCCGGATTTTATCAGACAGGGATTCGGTTTTCTTAGCTTCAGCTAAGCAGGGAAATTCGGATCGATTATACTCGTAATATTCAAGGGTCGCAGGGTCTATTACCTTTCGGACTTTCTTGAATTCAGGGGTCAATTCGGTTTTATAGAAACCGGCATTCGTTTTTTTTCCCAAAAGGTTTTGGTCAACCATTCGAGTAATAAATTCGGGTACAAGAAAACCATCCCGATCTTCATCGTCTGCTATCAACTCATAGGTATTTGCTGCCACGTGGCCCAGGACATCGAGACCCACCAGATCAGCGGTTTTGAACATGGCTGTTTTGGGGCGACCCAGGTTCGGGCCGAATAATGCATCGACCTCCGGAATGCTCAATCCGTCCTCCATCATCAATTGCATGGCTTTTGCAATGCCATAAACCCCGATTCGGTTTCCGATGAAATTCGGGGTGTCCTTTGCCTTAACAATCCCTTTACCGAGGATCCGTTCTCCGAAGTTTGCCATAAAATCAATAATTTCGGGTCGTGTGTCCTCACCGGGAATGATTTCGAGAAGTGTCATATATCGCACCGGATTGAAGAAATGGGTACCCAGGAAGTGCATTTTGAAATCACGACTAAGAGATTCGGATATTTTCTTCAATGGGATACCGGATGTGTTGGTGGAGACAATGGCATCGGCTTTTCTCAATGCTTCGATTCGATTAAACAGGTCTTGTTTTATCTCAAGATTTTCAATGACGGCTTCGATGATCCAGTCGCACCCTTTAAGTTTTTCAAGATCATCATCCATGTTACCGATGGTGATACGAGCCGTGTCTTTGGGGTGCCGGAAAACAGGCGGATAAGACATGAAAGCCCGATCCAAACCTGCCTTGGCAATTCGATTTCGGGCAATCGGGTCGTTTTTTTCAGCATCCTTTAGATCCGGGGGCAAGATGTCCAATAGCAGGGTATTGACACCGATTCCGGCCAGAAGGGCTGCAATACCGGTTCCCATGGTTCCCGCACCGATCACAGCCGCCTGCCTGATTTTTCTTACCATGCCGACCTCCTATGTTTGAATGAAAGGGATAGGGGTTCCAGTCTTTTATTATATTTTCCATTTGCCGGTATGGCAATATCGTGTTGTTTTTTTATTGTCCGATTATGCAGAAACCTCAAGTCAAGCACTTGCGGCTTTGAAGATAACCCGCTTCGCG
>CAYSUA010000229.1:0-9048 GCA_964433795.1 uncultured Desulfobacteraceae bacterium
AATCATGGGATTATCTTAATCGGATTAATAATAATAGGAGAATGAAAATGGAAACGATTCATTGGAAAGATTGTGAAGATGTTAAAGTTGAAAAATTCCCCTATCGCGGGAAAATGAACGATGTCGTCGGAACCAGTATCCGATGGATGTCAAAACATGGAGATGACGGCCACGGCTATCCGGAATACGGCCTCAGATATTTCACCATTCAGCCGGGCGGCCATATTCCCATCCATAACCATTTTTATATCCAAACCATGTATATCGTTGCCGGAGAGTTCGAATGCTGGGAGTTCGATCCTGAAACAGGGGAGAAGGTTAAAACAGAAACCTGTGGTCCCGGCACTTCCATCTATCTCCCCAGCATGCAGCCACACGGAATGAAAAATATCGGAAATGAGCCGGGCATGTTTCTATGCTGTATCTGCAATATATACGACGATGAAGAAAGTCTATAGGAGAGGTGTCACCAATGAAAATTGCAAACCGATTGAATGATTTTGAAGCCTATCTGGGGACTGCCATGAATATCATCCTGACCCAGATGAAGAAGGAAGGAAAGGATGTGATTAATCTGGGTCTGGGCGATCCGGATGTGATCCCCACCGAACATGCACGTCAGGAACTGGCCGATGCCTGTTTTGATATCAACAGCCATCATTATCCCAGCTTTTATGATCCCATGCCCTTAAAAGAGGCGATCGGCAACTGGTATGAGCGCCGGTACGGCGTTGCCTGTGACCCGAAGACAGAAGTCGTTCCGTTGTTGGGAGCAGCCGACGGCCTGTTCCATATTCACACCTGTCTCCTGGATGCAGGGGATACGGCACTCATTCCGGACCCCTGTTACCCGGCATATATAGCAAGCACCGTGATCGCAGGCGGTGTGGTCGAAACGGTTCCATTGCTCAGAGAAAACGGATTCCTTCCCGATCTGGATGGAATCGATCCTGGGGTGGCCGAACGGGCAAAAATGATATGGGTGAACTATCCCAACAACCCAACGGCGGCCCACGCCCCGGAAGAGTTTTATGTAAAACTCATCGAATGGGCGAATAAATATGACGTCTGGGTCATTTCGGACAACCCCTATTCCGAAATCTGTTTTGACGGCTACTGCGCCCCTTCTTTTCTCAAGTTTGACGGTGCAAAGGAAGTCGGCGTGGAGCTCAATTCCCTTTCCAAAGCGTATAATTCCTGTGGATGGCGAACCGGAATGATGCTGGGCAATGCCGACATCATCGGCGGCATGGCAAAAATCAAATCCCACTCGGACCGGGGTATGTTTTATCCCCTCCAGAAGGCTGCCACCGAAGCGCTGAACGGTTCCGACGCATTCATGGATGAGCGGAATGAGATGTTTCAGGACCGGCGGAATGTGGTGGTGAATGCATTAAAGGAAATGGGCATCGAAGTTGACATGCCGAAAGCGACCTTTTATGTGTGGGCGACTGTTCCCGAAGGGGTAACCGATTCCAAGGAATGGTGCATGAAGGTACTGAACGAAATAGCGGTCTGGATGATCCCCGGATCCATGTATGGCAAATACGGCGAAGGATTTTTCAGAATCGCGCTCACCCATCCGGCCGACAGGCTTGCCCAGGCCATGGAGAGATTAGGAGACTATTTGGCATAAAGCCGTTCAAACAGCTTCTCGGCTCTATCCTGATCGAGCCTTTTGAGAATCTTGTATTCCTGAATGGCTGCATCCTTGTCTCCGGATGCTTGATAAGCCAAACCCAGATGATAGTGAGCGGAGGCATCATCCGGATCGATACGAATCGCCTGTTTGAATGCAGCGAGCCCATCTTCCGGCCTTCCCTGCTTAACTGATAGAATACCGATATTTTTGTGGGCGTCCGCAAAATCCGGGTTGATCTCAACCGCCTCTTTGAAAGCCCCGACAGCCCCCGTTAAGTCACCCAGTTTTCGATAGGCCACTCCGATATTGTAATAGGAGTTCGCGGATCGGGGATTAATTCTCAACACCTCTCTATGGGATTCAATCGCCTCCTTGAAAAGCCCGAGCTTGTCATAGGTCAACCCCAGCTGGTTGTGGGCGAGGGCGGCTTCCGGATTAATACGGACCGCTTCTTTATATGCGGCGACCGCTTCCTGAAATTTGTCCGATTTGGCGTAGTAAATTCCCAAATTATAGTGCAGGGTTTCATCATTGGTATTGATCCGAATGGCGTCTTTATATGTTTCCACCACATGCTCCGGTTGATCGAGCCCGACATAACATTGGCTCAATCCGTACCAGGCCATTATATTCGACGGGTCCTCCTCTGTTGCATCCTTGTAGTAGGAAAGCGCTTTTTTGAATTCACCGTCTATTGAGAATTGAAATCCCTTGCGGCACAGTTCCTCTGCCAACTTCGGTTTTTGATTGCTGAGGGCATAGGTCCATTCGGCAATGGTTTTGGCATCCTGCTGATCTTTCATCTCTAATACTTTGTTGCCGGATATGGCGAAATTAAGATTCTGCCCCATGACGGACTGGAAACTGATGACACCGATTACATGCCCTTTCATATTCACCACCGGGCTCCCGCTTGACCCGGGAGAAATGGGAGCTGTTGTTTGGAAAAATTTCCCCATATATGGAAGTTCCCGGATGGCTGATACGATTCCCTCGCTGACAGACTGCTCGAGCCCCAAAGGGCTTCCCACCACAAGCACCTGTTCTGCAATGCCCGGCATGGTATCAATGATATCCAGGGAATGTACCAACAATACAGGCATGTCCACAGACACCTTTAATAAATCCGAATGAGGATCTTCAGCAAGCACCAGGCCAATGGGATATTTATCACCCTCATAGGTCAAGACTTCTGCAGAAAAGGCCCCGTGGAGCACATGAAAGTTTGTGATCAAATGGCCTCGGTTATTGATAAAAAATCCGCTGCCGACACCCGTGACGGATTTGTGTATGTCATAGGTCACAATTTTAACCACAGCGGGCTGGATCTCCTTGACAAGATCGGTGAGACCCGCACCGGCCGGGGAATTGCTGAACATCAATGTAGCAAACAAAAAAACAATTATTAAACGATTGGTCTTCATCGTAATGACTCCGTTTCCCGTCATCCATCCTTGAAGTTCGATAAATTCATATATTAAGCAAAATCATGTGTCCGCACACCTTTTCAGAATAAGCACGGTTTTATCTGTTCACAAGCCGGGCAAATCGCTGCATAATTGGTTTACAATACATTTTCAGAATATTATAAATCATTCCATCTACTATGTTTGTCCACATCATAAGGTGGAGCTTACATAAAAGTCGTTAAAGCTAAAGAAAGGACCTCAAATGGCTGACCTTAAACGGACCGTCCTGTTTGACCGGCATGTGGAGCTGGGCGCAAAAATCGTTGAATTCGGCGGATGGGAAATGCCGGTTCAATATAAAACAGGAATCGTCCAGGAGCACCTCGCCACCCGAAACGCAGCCGGAATTTTCGATATATCCCATATGGGCCGGTTAATCATTCACGGTAAAAATGCCCTTGATTTCCTGCAGCACAGCCTCACCAATAATGCTGCCGCATTGGATGTGGGTATGAGTCAATATACCATAATACCCAACAGTCAGGGAGGCGCCGTCGATGATGCCTATCTCTATCGATTCGAAGAAAACCGATACCTTTTGGTGGTTAATGCAGCGAACCATGAAAAAGACTGGAATCATTTAACCGATATCAAAACATCTTTTCCAAAAACAGAGTTGGAGGACCACACCCAAACGCTTGCCATGATCAGCCTTCAGGGACCTAAGTCCAAAGACATACTGGAAAACCTGATAGAGTCCGGCTATCTTCCGGAACCGATTCGAAACTCCTTAAGCATCGTAAAAATTGCAGGGGCTGAAGTGTTTATGGCAAGAACCGGTTATACCGGTGAGCCCATCTGCTTTGAATTGTTCGTGAAAAGCGAATTTGCCGTAACAATCTGGGACCAACTGTCGGCGCAGGGGGCTTCTCCCATCGGTCTCGGAGCCCGGGACACCCTGCGATTGGAAGCCGGTCTTCCGTTGTACGGTCATGAATTGGGGAAAGATCCCGAAGGAGAGGAAATTCCCATTTTTGCGTCTTCTCTTTCAAGATTTGCCGTCAGTTTCTCTCCGCTCAAAGGAGAATTTATAGGAATGCATAAATTAGAAAAACAGTTTGAGGCAATGGGCAATATCCTGAATGCCGATTATGGCCGCACGGATCATCTTTCCCGCCTGGTTCAACCGATCGCTCTGTTGGATAAGGGAGTTGCCAGAAGCGGATGCCCGGTTTTCAAAGACGATAAACCCGTTGGATATATTACCAGCGGCACCATGGTGCCCTACTGGGAATTTCATGGCATCGGGCTCGATTCAAAAATTTCTGACGAAAAAGGCATGCGGGCCATCGGGTTGGCACTCCTGGATTGCCGCATTGTGGAAAGGGATCGGGTTGAAATCGATATAAGAGGCAGAAGAGTAAAAGCGATTGTGTTGCCGTATCATTTAAGAAGCGAAGCCCCTCCTTATGCCCGCCCGATTCTAGACCCATTTTCAGAGGCAAACTCCATAGACGACCAAACACAAACAGATAAAAAAAATGTTCAACACCTCCTATCCAAGGCGATTCAGAATTCCCGATGGCGTCAACATGAATGTATTAATCTCATTCCTTCCGAACAAACCCCTTCTTCCATGGTTCGGATGCTTTCCGTGATGGACCCCGCCAACCGGTACGCAGAACACCGCCCCCTCAAGGCGTTCAATGAAGCAGATGTTTTCTATTATCAGGGAACCGAGTTCATCTCCGATATCGAGCAGCGATTACAAATTGAATTGATGCGGTTTCTTGGCTGCAGTCAGGTTGAAATCAGACTCATTTCAGGACAAATGGCAAACACGGCCGTATTCAGTGCCTTGGTGGACTATATCAACAGAGCCGACCGAAAAAGCGAGCCTCGCCGGCTTCAAAAGATAATGAATCACCATATTATTAAAGGCGGGCATCTGAGCGCTCAACCCATGGGCGCCTTGCGCGATTTTGTAGCTCGCGAATTAAAAACAGATAAACCTGCGGTGGTCAACTTCCCTGCGATACCGGAAAATCAGTACCAGGTAGACATCGATGCCAGCCGAAAGATTATATTCGAAGAAAAGCCCGAACTGATCATTCTGGGAAAAAGCATGACGTTGCATCGCGAACCAGTGGCTGAAGTTCGCGCCATGGTTCAGGAGGCCAGCCTGGATTGTCTTGTCATGTACGACATGGCCCATGTGCTGGGACTGATCGGACCGCATTTTCAGGAACCGTTCAAGGAAGGGGCCGATGTCGTTACCGGCTCCACGCATAAAACCTTTTTCGGAACCCAGCGCGGAATCGCTGCTTCCGATTACCAACCCGAAGACATCCGGTATCCCTTTTGGGAGGCTGTGGAAAGGCGGACATTTCCAGGCAGCGTCAGCAACCATCATCTCGGGACCCTGCTCGGGTTGCTCATGGCGGCATACGAAATGAACCATTTTAGGGATACATACCAGAAAGAAGTGATCAAAAACGCCAAGGCCTTTGCCCAGGGCCTGAGCGATTGCGGGTTGGATGTGGCTGGAGATCCATCCATCTCCTATACAGAGACCCATCAGGTGATCCTGAATGTCGGATATTCCAAAGCTCCGAAAATCGCTACTCAATTGGAGGCCAACAACATCATTGTCAATTATCAAGCAGCTCCGGCCGAGGAAGGTTTTACGGCTGCCGGATCCCTGCGAATCGGGGTTTCGGAAATGACGCGGTTTGGAATGACATCGGAAGATTTTTTAGAATTGGCTCAGTATATTCACGATGTCATCGTCGGCAGCAAAACCGTCAAAGACCAGGTTAACCAGTTTAGAAAGCGGTTTCTCGAAATGAAATACTGCTTCTCAGACAGTCAATATGAAGATCTTGTTCAGGATTTGCACCGGTTGATTTAAATGAGCCGCAGGAGGGAGCACAATTGACTGCGACGGTTAGGCTTCGACTCTCTGCGATGATGTTTTTTCAATATTTTGTACTCGGTGCAACCGTCCCCATATTCAGTCTCTATCTCACCCGATACCTTGATTTCAGCGGTATCCAGGCCGGTATGATCATGTCCATGACGGCAATTGCCGCTTTCGTATCTCCCTTGGCCGGCGCCTTTATAGCAGACCGCTTGATCCGGGCTGAACGGCTTTTCGGGTTTTGTCATCTACTGGGCGGCGTTTTGATGGCCGTTCTGTCATTTCAGACCCGGTTCTATCCGTTTCTGGTTATTTATCTGGCTTACATGATGATCTTTGGTCCCACCATTGCTCTCTCCAATGCCATCACATTTCATCACCTTTCCCGGGCAGAAAAAAATTTCGGTGGCATCCGGATGTGGGGAACAATCGGATGGATCGCTGTGGCCTGGTTTTTCGGTTATATTTGGTTAAAGGGCGGTGGAGACATGGTTACCAGCCGCCTGCCCGATGCCCTTAGACTTTCTTCAATGGCGTCCATTTTCTTGGGGCTCTATGCTTTTTGTCTTCCCCGGAGAAGTGTGCAGTTTGATAATCGAAAGCCGTTAATGCCCACTGAAGCGTTTCGCGTAATGGTTAACCGGAATGTTCTGCTGTTATCCGGGTTCAGTTTTCTCATCGCCGTTGTCGAACGCTATTATTATTTCGGAACCGGACCCTTTTTAAGCACTATCGGGTTCAGCAACGCATCCATAATGCCTGCCATGAGCCTCGGGCAGTTGCCGGAAGTCTTTGCCATGGGGCTGCTCGGATTTTTCCTGGTAAGGCTGGGGCAAAAACGGGTTATGGCCATCGGTGTAATAATGGAACTCGCGCGATTCATATCTTTTTCAATCGGTGCGCCAAAACTGCTGGTATTGACGGGAATCAGTTTTCACGGAATTGCGTTCGCTTTCTTCTTTTCAACCGCTTATATTTATCTGGACAACCACTGCACAAAAGAATCCAGAGCCGGCGTTCATCAGCTATACGCCATTATCACCTCCGGAATAGGAAGTTTTACCGGAAGTCTTGCTGCCGGCAAAACCTTGGATTTGCTCACCCTGAGGAATAATACCATCGATTTTCAAAGTTACTGGATGGTGCCCGCAGCATTGTCTCTGATTACGCTTTTGCTTCTTTTGGCTTTTTTTCGTAATGTAGAAATGCGGAAAGGCTAACCCAAAGGTAACCTATTAAAAGGAAATTGTTGCGGGATAGAAATTTGGGATAGAATTCAACAGGAGTGTTGGAGTAACGGAGCCTATCAGAAAATTAGCCTTCTTCCGTGATACAGGTACCTATAACTTTAAAAGCATGGAGGTCTCAAATGAGTACAAATGGTTCGGTCATCGGTATAGTGGGAAGTCCCAATCTTGACGGGAGAACGAACGAGCTGATTTCAGCCGCTCTTGATGGTGCTGCAAGCACAGGGGGAGTCGTAGAAAAGATCCAGCTGGCGGATCATGTGGTGGACGCCTGCAAAGACTGCCTGCCATGGGTTTGTAAGGACAATTTGGAATGCACCTACCCGGATGAAGCCTTTGAACTTTTAAGTCAAAAACTGCTTGATTGCGGCGCTTTAATTCTCGGAACTCCGGTATACTGGTGGGATACCAGCGGTATGATAAAATACCTCATCCTCAAAATGTTCCGGGTTTACGCCCGAACCGCACCGCTAAAGGGCATGCCTGCATTCGGCATCGGTATCGCCGGAGGTACCGGAAACGGTTTAATTTCCGGTTTGCGCCCAGTCTATCACTTTTTCCAGGTGATGCACATGAGGGCGATCGAACCGCTGCCCGTCACACGGCTTAACTTCAAGGAGGCTACCGAACGTGCAAGGGAATTAGGGGAGCAGATCGCTCAAATGGCAAAGCAACGGATGCCTTTCAACGACCTTGAAGAGCGGTTGCTGTGGTATGATGCATTGCCGTATCTGGGAATGAGCCGGATGGAGGAAAGACGCCTGCTCGCCGGCCACACCACACAGGCGCTTCCAAAAAATGCCGACCCGGACATCGCATGCGGTCTTGCACGTGCCGATGTACTGTCTGCCGCCGGTCGAAAACTGGAATCCATGAAAGCGATCTCTCAAGTATATGATGCCGGTATAGAAATCTTTGAAAAAAAATAAAGCTCCCTGCAGCAACCGATGATTCATGTCTCATTTTCTGAGACAACCATATCATTAGGCAATACAAATCCCCATCATTCTGACAAATATTTGTCAGAATGATGGGGCATCTCATTCAGGCTTATTTCCAACCCACTGAATTCTTTTCCCATTTATTTTCTTACGAAAATCCGGTCTTTTTTGCATAGTTTTTGCAGCTGTAAATTATCAGGCGGATGGATCGACAATGTTACATAGAATGAATTTTTTTAACCAGGAGGCGCCAAAATGATGAGGACAAATCATTTAACGGAAAAACAGTATCTCAATTTTGTGTCTGCGGTGGCCATTCTTCATAATTGCCGGTTGATCGACATCGATTTCCCAAAGCATGTCATACAGTTAGAAGGGATGCCGGATGACATGAATTCCTGCTTCCATGAGCTTTCAATGTTGCTGGGAAAAACATAATGATGTTTGTGAATCAGCACAAAATTCTATTTCTCCGCAAACTGAAAAATCGGGGAATGAAACAGAATGCATTTCCCGGCTTATACTGGAGCATAAAAAGCTGTCTCCACTCAAATCCTGAAATAAGTGATGCGGAGATAAACGAACGGTTAGAAAGATTGGGATGGAAAGGCCTAAGCCTCGACAGGGACACCTTGGACCTGGCAAAAGCATGCTTTGATGCTGAAATGAACTAGTTTGACGCTTCTCTGGTTCCATTTCACACACCCTTCCGAATCCTCAATTTCCAATTTGAATAGATCAGTCTTTTTTCTTTCCCGTACTTAATGTGCTATATTATTTCCAAGGGATTCTTTCAACTTTTATAGAAAAGACAGAGCGAAGCGATACCACAAATTAATGTGGTTTAATTGAAACGGACACCATGCTAAGAACGATTAACAAGAAAGCG
>CAYSUA010000230.1:0-9031 GCA_964433795.1 uncultured Desulfobacteraceae bacterium
GGCTTGAAGGCACGTCCTTGTGTATCTTTTCTGCTCCATATGTCTCTTTGATCCGGTCGATAAACGCTTGGGGGCCTATACATACCGGCCATTTCTTCCCACTGATTGTTTCACTGACTTTGTCTTTTTCTTCAACTGACACCCATTTTCTATAGTATCTTAGCCAGTCCTTTCTGTTTTTCGACAGCAGGGAGAGAATATAATTCTTGTGCAACCAATCCCATTTCCTGGCGATGGAAATATACCCCTTGTGACTGCTCCATTTATAGGCATCAATCTTGTCCGCCAATCCGGACTGCAAAGGATTCCGGTGGATATATCGGACCGCCTGCAGTAGGTACCTGGGCGTATCGATGAGCATGGACTTGTAACGTCCACGGAAAAGCTGACCATCACATTTGTGGCGACTATTGTATCTTTGGGTGTACACCCCATTCAAATGACGCATGCTTCTTGATATGTTTGCTTCCGGGGTCTGAACCAGCATGTGGTAATGATTCGGCATAAGGCAGAATGCGGCAATTCGAATGTTCCACATTTCCGAAGTTTCCTTCAGCAACTCCGTAAACATCAAATAGTCCTGCTCATCCGAAAAAATATCCTCAGCATGCCTGCCTCGGTTCATGACATGGTACCATGCATCGGGAAATTCGATTCGAAGTGGTCGTGACATAATGCCTTTTAATATCCTTCTCATTCGAACAGGTCAAGAGCGGATTTGACCCCTTTATTGACAGGATTGTTTGCTGAAATCTTACAGGTCATGGGCTAATTCCTATATCCGTAAACTTGTCAATGCTAAGAATCATTTGCCTTTTAGGCTCCTTTGCCCATTCGAATCTCGTCTAATATCCGGGGCAGTTCTTCCACCATATAAAGGGGAAGCGACAGCAGCGTGTAGGATACCGGGACGCTGCCGCTCTCAACCCGCGCCGCATGGGTTATATGCTGAATATCAGGAGGGTTGAGATCAAACCGAATGCAAAGCGCCGCATTTTTACTCAATGCAAATTGTTGCAGGGATTTGAGCGCACCGCTTTTACCGGCTTTAACTTCAATGGGGATTACCTGGTTAGCGTTTGCAGTTACAAAGTCCACTTCTGCATTGGCTGATTTTGCTTCCCGCAGCCAATAGGTTAAGCACGGTGGTTTGGTATTTGAAAGATTTGGCCCTATATTCCATCCCTCAAGTCCATGTATCGGCGTTATATCCCATCGATTATAGCCTTCTGAATTATACGGGTACAGGCAAGTTATATGCACTCGAAACTACCATTTCCTTTCCCGGATTTGCAATTTCAGCCTAAAATATTAAAAAACAACGCGTTGTTTATTTAATTATTGACTAATTTAACGCGTTATTTTACACTTTTTCACGATAAAGAATACGTTGTTTTAATCATTGCTCCAGGAAAAATTAACGAGATATGAAAAGATTTGCTGCGAAAGAACTTGTTAACTGGCTTAAGAGCCATAATCGGAAACCCATGGTATTAAGGGGGGCAAGACAGGTTGGTAAAACCTGGCTTGTACGTGATTTTGCAAAACGCCAAAAGCTCAAATTGATAGAGTTGAATTTTGAACGACTCCCAAGCCTGGCGGACCTGTTTTCAGAAAATAATCCTGAAGAGATCCTGCGAAATATTGAAGCGGAATTAGCGACAACCATAAGGCCCGATTCATCATTACTCTTTTTAGATGAAATTCAGGCCGCGCCGCAGTTATTATCAAAACTCAGATGGTTTAAGGAAGGTATGCAAAAGCTTCCGGTTATTGCTGCAGGTTCTTTGCTGGATTTTGCGTTAAATAACTACCAGTACAGCATGCCGGTAGGACGTATTACATATTTTCACCTGGAACAAATGTCTTTTTTCGAGTTCGTTCTGGAAACCGGTAATGAAGCTCTTTTTAAGAAATTGTCGTCCTTCAGCCTTGAAACAGGAATGCCTGAATCGCTACATGAAAAATGTTTAAATCTTTATCACGACTATGGCCTGGTTGGAGGGATGCCCGAAGTTGTCCGGGAATGGGTCAGCAGCAAAGATTTAAAATCCTGCATAAAGATACAGCAGGATCTGTTGGCGACCTATCGAGACGATTTTCATAAATACGGCGGGGTCATTGATGCCGGGCTGCTGAATAGGATCATGCTGTCCGTAGCTGAGCAGCTGGGGAATAAATTCATATTCAGCCGGGTGGGTTCCTCAAAAAAAACGGGCTCTATAAAAAAAGCCCTAACGAGGCTATCCCAGGCAAAAGTATGTACAAAAGTTTTGCACACAACAGGGAACGGCTTACCCTTGGGGGCAGAATCAAACGAAAAGTTTTTTAAAGCATTAATGGTAGATATCGGTTTAGTGTCCGTTCAGCTAGGACTGTCATCAATAAAACACTCGGAAGCGAAAAATATTATTTTTTCCAATAAGGGAGGTCTTGCAGAGCAGTTTGTCGGGCAGCAGCTGCGAGCGTCCCAGGCCCCGTTAACGGATCCACAGCTTTTTTACTGGCAAAGAACCGGAGGGAGACAGGGTGAGATCGATTTTATAATTCAGCATGGAAATCGTGTCGTTCCTGTTGAAGTCAAATCCGGATCTGCAGGAAGTATGAAATCATTACATCAGTTCATGGCCGAAAAGCGCCTCGATTTTGCTGTTCGATGCAATATTAACAGACCCTCAGTGGAAAACATCAGGGTAAAAACGACATTGGGTAAACCTGTATTCTACCGTCTTTTGTCGATACCGGTATATATGGCTGAACGCCTTGATGGATTAATAGAACAGGTTCAACGTAAAAACGGAGAGACCGGATAATGATGGTAATGATATTTGCTGATTCATAAGGATAATCGTGTGAAGAAATTTTGGATATATATATCGGTGGTTGCGGCGTTTTTCAGTTTGCCGGCTGCGATGACGGCAATGGCGGAAGACGCGCTCAAGATCGTTTACAATGTGGGGGTGGCGCCGCTTAAATTTGAGGACGAATCTTCTCAGCCTGCAGGGCTTTTTCCTGATCTGTGGCGGTTATGGGCAAAAAAAACAGATCGGAAGATTCAATTTATCAAGGTGGATTCGTTTGGAGAATCTCTGCAGCTGCTCAAAGACGGCAAGGTCGATCTGCATGCCGGTCTTTTCAAGACCCAAGCGCGCGAAGCATTTCTGGACTATTCCGAACCGTTATTAGCACTCGACTATTACATATTTACACATCCGTCGGTTCATCCGATCAACTCATTGGAAAAAACATCCGGCTTAATAATCGGCATTCAGAAAGGCGGGTTTACGGAACGGTTTGTCCGTTCCAAAGTGCCTTCGAACAGAATTGTTGTCTATGATCGTTTCCGGGATCTCTTCCGAGCCGCCCTTGCGGGTGAAATAAAGGTATTCGTCGCAACGGAACTGAGCCTGTTATACTATCTCAAAGAAAACTTTTTTACCAACATCTTTGAGTACGATAGCGACCATCCGCTTTTCTCCCAGGTGTATTACACAGCCACAAGAAAAGGAAACCCTGCACGGATTCAGCTGGTTAACGATGGATTAAAAGCCATCCGCAGCGAAGAAAGAAAGCAGCTGAAGGACAAATGGATCGTACAGGATTTCGAGCAAATTCCCGATATCCAGGCATCTGGTCCATCAGATGAGGAGAGGGTTTCCGTGGCAGTGGCGGATAAGGGAGCCCGCATTGCTCTGAACAAAAAAGAGCAGGCCTTCCTCAAAGCAAACCCCGTCATTCGGGTTCACAATGAAAAGGACTGGCCGCCGTTTAACTATTTTGAATACGGCAGCCCCCGGGGGCTGTCCATCGATTACATGAATTTGTTGGCTGAAAAGCTGGGACTGAAAGTCGAATATGTCACCGGGCCCAGCTGGAACGAATTTCTGGGAATGGTCAAACGCAAAGAGCTCGATGTGATGCTCAACATCGTGAAAACCGAAGACCGGATGAAATACCTGCGGTACACCGAGCCGTACATCAGAAATCCCAATGTTATTGTCAGTTCAACGAAAAGCCCTTATGAAAAAATCAACCAGCTTTTTGGTAAAACCGCGGCGTTTCCCAAAGGCTTTTTTTATGAAGAGGTGCTTGCCAAGTCTTTTCCTCAGATCAAACGGTTACCGGTAGAGGATACCCTGGCCAGTCTCAAAGCGGTGATGTTCGGTAAGGCGGATGCCGCCTTGGGTGAGGCGGCCGTCGTTCGAACCCTGATCAACAACAATCTGTTATCCGGCCTGCGAATTTCAGGCGAGGTGGATATCGGGAATCCGGATCTGACGAATCTGCGCATCGGGGTTCGGAATGATTGGCCGCTGCTGCAATCGGCGATCATGACGGCCATGGCCTCTATTACGCCGGCTGAAATGAATCAAATCCGGCAAAAGTGGATGGCTGTGGATGTGGAAACATCCGTTTCGGCGCAAGCGGCTCCAATTTCCTATGGTCGGCTAATTGCATACGGCATAGCGGTTTTTTTGATCCTCAGCCTGCTTGCCTGGATATTGATCAAATCGATCAAAAAGGAAAATATAGCGGTCGGTTTCGGATCACACCGGTTTCGGTGGTTTGTTCTGGCAGGCTTGAGCTTTTTTGTGATCATTGTATGCCTGCTGGGATGGTTTACCCTTGAACGCAACAAGAAGCAGGTTCAGCTCGATGTCGGCCGGAACCTCAGCGGGGTTTTAAAAACCGCGGAAAACCGGCTCAACCTCTGGGTGGCGCAAAGAACATCCTTCCTGAAACTGCTGGGCCGCGACCCGGAGCTGGTGACATTAACCAAGCGCCTTCTGGCCGTCACGCCGAACCGTGAAGCGCTTCTGGAATCCACCGCCCTGGGGGATGCACGGGCGTTTATTAAGGATAACGAGGATATTTTTTCAAATATCGGCTTTTTCATCATCAACGCGGATCATGTCAGCGTCGGGTCTATGCGGGATGCCCAGCCCGGTACCCGTAATCTTATCTCGCTTCAGAGGCCGGATCTGCTTAAGCAGGCATTTCAGGGCGAAGTCATGTTCGTACCGTTTATACGCGATGATTCCCCGGTAAATGCGTCCAAAGCTGATGGGGCCGGAAATCCATCCGCAAAGTTCTTTATGGGCCCCATCCGGGATACGAATGGACAAATCATTGCCGTTGTGGCTTTGCGCGTGGATCCTTTAAAAGATTTCTCCCGGGTCCTGAAGTCCTTTGTGTTGCGCGAGACCGGTGAAACGTATGCCTTTAACCCGCAAGGAGAACTTCTCTCGGAAAGTCGATTTGACGATCAGCTGCGTCAAATCGGACTCATCACCGAAGACCAGCAGGGTGCTCTGAATATCGAGATTCGAGATCCCGGTGTAAACCTGGTTGAAGGTCATCGCTCCAAAATCGAAAGATCTAAACAGCCGTTAACCCGGATGGCATCCCGCGCCATCGAGTTGAAATCGAAAATGGAAAAGGCCGGCCGCAACTACGGCCACTCGAAAATCGAGACGGATACCGCCGGGTACCGGGATTATCGCGGTGTTCCGGTCTTCGGTGCCTGGCTCTGGAACGCCGAGCTGGGGCTAGGGCTGGCAACCGAAATCGACGCAGATGAAGCGCTGTCAAACTATTATCATATACGATGGACTGTTTACAGCGTGCTGGCAATTACGCTGCTCATATCCGTCAGCGCAACAATGCTTGTCCTGATACTTGGAGAACGCACCAGCAGAGCACTTCGGAGGTCCCGCGACGAGCTGGAAGCGCGTGTTAAAGAAAGAACGGCTGAACTGCGCAAGCTGTCCCGTGCAACTGAAAACAGCCCCGCTTCGGTGGTGATTACAGACAAAGATGGAACCATTGAATACGTTAACCCAACATTTTGTGATGTCACCGGTTATACCTCAGAAGAGGCAATCGGAAACAATCCCAGGGTTTTAAAGTCGGGAAATCTCCCCGAATCATTCTATAAAGAACTCTGGGATACCATACTTTCCGGAAATGCCTGGCGAGGTGAATTTATAAACAAACGGAAGAACAATGAGGATTTTTGGGAAAGTGCCTCCATTTCACCCATTACAAATAATGACGGCCAAATCACCCATTTTGTGGCGGTGAAACAAGATATCACTGAACGGAAGCGGATGGAGCAGGAAATCCTCCTGGCTAAAGAAAAGGCCGAGGAGGGCACCCAAGCGAAGAGCGATTTTCTGGCAAACATGAGCCATGAGATCCGCACGCCGATGAATGCGGTCATCGGAATGGCACATCTGGCGCTGAAAACGGAGCTGACGACAAAACAACGGGATTATTTAAACAAAATCCAGTCTTCTGCCAATTCACTTCTGGGCATCATCAACGATATTTTGGATTTCTCCAAAATCGAAGCCGGCAAACTGGACATGGAATCGACTGACTTCAATCTGGATGATGTACTGGAAAACCTGGCCAACCTGGTGACGGTGAAAGCCCGGGAAAAAGCAGAGCTTGAGGTTTTATTCGCCGTTGACCAGGAAGTCCCCAGATTTTTGGTGGGCGACCCGTTGCGCTTGGGGCAGATTCTCATCAATCTGACAAACAATGCCATAAAGTTCACCGAATCCGGTGAAATAGTGGTTTCTGCCGAACTGCTAAAACAAAATGAAGACCGGGTCACATTGAAGTTTTCGGTCAGTGATACCGGCATTGGGCTATCGGAGGCGCAGGTATCCAAACTCTTTCAAGCATTCACCCAGGCGGACACATCGACCACCCGAAAATTCGGTGGAACAGGCCTTGGACTTACCATCTGCAAGCGGCTGGTTGAGATGATGGATGGAGAGATCCGGGTTGAAAGTGAGCCTGGACGAGGCAGCACATTCAGCTTTACGGCCGAATTTGGTTTGGGAAAGGAAAAGGTTAAAAAGCGCCTTACATCATCGCCCGATCTAAGAGGGTTGAAAGTTCTGGTAGTAGACGACAACGCTACGTCAAGAAACATCCTGCAGGATATCCTGGAGGCGTTTTCCTTCGAGGTCTTCCTTGCGGCTTCCGGCGAAGACGGCCTGGAAGAAATCGAGAGGGCAGACAAGGATAAGCCGTTTGGCCTTGTGATCATGGACTGGAAGATGCCGGGAATGAACGGCATCGAAGCTTCCAAACAAATTAAAACGCATCCGAATTTATCTAAAATTCCCCCCATTATCCTGGTTACTGCTTACGCTCGGGAAGAAATTATGCAGCAGGCTGATAAAATAGGGTTGGAGGGATATTTGCCAAAACCGGTAAGTCCGTCAGTTCTGTTTGATACCGTCATGGAGGCATTGGGAAGACACGGCCCAAGCCCATCACAGGTCGGTCGGAAAAAAGAACAAAGGGCTGATGGTTTGAATAGCATCCATGGCGCCCTCGTGCTCTTGGTAGAAGACAATGAAATAAACCAGCAAGTGGCGATGGAGATTTTACAAGAAGCCGGACTCACCGTTGAGGTTGCAGACAACGGTCAGGAAGCCGTCGAAGCCGTGAAAAAAAACAAATATGATGCGGTGCTCATGGACATTCAAATGCCGGTGATGAACGGATACACGGCTGCGCGGGAAATCCGTAAATGGGAAAAAGAGTTGAAAGCTCAAAGCTCAAAGCTCAACGCAGAGGACAGAGGGCAGAGTACAGAAGACAGAGATCAGAGGACTGAAGCAAGCGGACAGCGGGCAGAAGTCGAAAATAAAATTGTAGAGAGTTCAGATTTAAAATCCGCAATCCGCAATCCGCAATCCGCAATTAAAAATCTTCCCATCATAGCCATGACGGCCCATGCCATGGCCGGCGATGAGCAAAAAAGCCGCGACGCAGGGATGAATGATCATATCACCAAGCCCATTGATCCGGATCAGCTGTTTAAAACCTTACAGAAGTGGATCACGCCGAAAGAGAAACACATTTCAGACCGGAAACCGGACCTTATTGAAAACCATGTCGGTTTGACTCCCGCAGCGACGGTTACGGAAGAGCTTCCGGAATCGCTGCCGGGATTTGATCTTTCAGCCGGTTTAAAGCGGCTGCGGGGAAACAAACGACTTTACCGAAAATTGTTGGTTGATTTTGCTGCCCATTATTCAGAGACGACAGGAGAAATCCATGACGCATTGGCGGCAGGGGATCTGAAACAAGCCCACAGTCTCGTTCATAATCTAAAAGGGACGGCCGGTAATTTGGAAGCCACAGACCTTCACGCTGCAGCAGTGGAAATGGAAAAGTTTGTTAGAGGACAGCCCGGCGAGACAGACACCCATAAAGAATTGAACCTGAAATTTGCAGATCTGGAAGATGCTCTCAATCGAGCGCTTCAAGCGGTTAAACAATTAGGGCCTCCGCTCGAAAAGAAGACCATCGGAAACGGCGAAGACACGATGACATCTCTACCGCCTGAACTGGCAAAAAATGCGGCCGATCGCATCAAAGCGGCTGCTGAAATGGGAGATGTTTTCCAAATTAAGTCGATTGCCGAATCGCTGGCGTCCGAATCCGATGCCTTTTCATCGGTGTGCAATAAATTAATTCAACTGGCAGAGGATTTTGACCTTGATGGTATTCTGAAATTAGCACAGGAATTGGATAATTAGTGTCTCAAGTGGACATAGAGGTCCTTAGAAAAATCAAGTCCGGAGAAGAGAGCATTGTCACAAAAAGAGGCAAGCCGGTTGCCAAAATCACCGCGTTGGGTGCCAAACGGGATATCGACTGGCCGGATTTCTTTGAAGAATGCATCGAACTATAGCCATCGCCCGGATGGATAACCGTCACTGAATAGTCGGTAGATGGCCTGTTGCATGATCTGTCGTCCCCATTTGAAGCGGGCATAGATCCGTATGAATTGGAGAATTTCCCATATCATTTTTACCTGATCGCGAGACCTCTTTTTTTTAAACACGCCCCGAAAATCCGCCTCATGAGGACGGTTGAACATAATCTTCAAAGGATTCCATTGATCCGAGCACCTCCGGACTTCAGATGCGATCATGGCCCGATAGACCTGCTGTATTGGCCTGTTGTGGCGAAACGCTTCAAGGACGGCTTCACCCGCGAT
>CAYSUA010000231.1:0-9026 GCA_964433795.1 uncultured Desulfobacteraceae bacterium
TTGTTATTATCAATGACTTAACCGAGTGTCCACCATTTCATAGCACGATCAGAATATCTTTTTTTCCGTTAGCAACTGCGTTGATAAACTCTTTTTTCGTCATCTTATCACCAATTAGCGACAGACAATTACTTCGGCAATCAGGTCAAGCGTTCAATAAAAATCTCTTTTAATATACAGATAAAATTAACAAAATTGGCGATCGAAAGCAAGCCGAAGATATTAATCATATTTCGATTCATCTTTTCTTGAATAAATCCCGTTTATGATGAATAGTGCATATTATTATTGATGATAGGGAATAATCATTGGCGAGCACACAGGACCAGGGGGCAATATGAGTTTGTATGAAGATGTCGATGGTTTTCTGAAGCAGGGGGGAGCCGATATTTTTGGCGTAGCGGATATTTCTTCATTTGAAGAGGCTGAACCCGGGTATCGACCGCAGGATATTCTGCCCGCCGCACGATCTGTTTTAGCATATGGAATCCGGATGTTCAGGTTCCCCCGGATAGAAAAGTTAAGTTCTGAAAATATCCCTGATGGCATAACCGAATATACAGCCAACTTTTTCATTGCTGCCGGCATCATGGACCATCTCAGTTATCGGTTGGCCATGTTCCTTCAGGATCAAAATTTTCAATCCCTCTCGATTCCTGCCGGCCCGCCCTATGACGGGGTGGGGTTACGCGGAATCGTTTCCCATAAATATGCCGCAGAATTGGCCGGCATTGGGCACCGGGGGCTCTGTGACTTGCTGCTGACGGAAAAATACGGACCGAGGATAAGATTGACCACCGTAATTACCGAAGCCTCTCTTCCGGCAAACCGATCTGAAATTAGCAATCTTTGCGAGGAACATCAGAATCGATGTAACTTTGCATGTGTGACGGCATGTCCGGCTGAAGCGATTTCTCTGACCGATGGAATCGACAAGGCCCGATGTGATCGATATAACGAGATTGTGCTCAGCAAGGGGCCGATAAAAATACGTTGTGGACGGTGTGTCTGGGCATGCCCGGTCGGAACCCAGGGATAGAGAGAGGCACGATAACGTCGTTAAATAACGTATGTTTCGTAATTTGTGACTGTGTGACATTTTTGAATAAACTTCAAAATATGGAATTTTTTTCTTGTATTTATTGATTGTTGGGTATATAAAAAACATTTAATCAGTTTCTGTAGGTGTTAATAAATTCAGTAAGTTACACGGAATCGTCGAGCCACAGTCTTCGTGACTTGACATACAGACACCCTTTTAAGGCTGATTTACCGGGGTAGTGAAGGTGTTGGACATGCGGGAACGCTCTGCAGAAGTTGACCGGAAGACAAAAGAAACGGAAATCAGCGTAAATCTTAATCTTGACGGAAACGGAACGCACGATATCTCAACCGGCGTTCCGTTTTTTGATCATATGCTGACCCTGTTTGCCGTTCACGGTTTCTTCGATTTTTCCATTCAAGCCAAGGGTGATGTAGAAGTCGATTTCCATCACACGGTGGAGGATGTGGGTCTGGTTCTCGGCGATGCCCTGAATAAGGCATTGGGGGATCGGAAAGGAATTGTTCGTTATGGTCATGCCGTAACGCCCATGGACGATGCATTAGGTGCCGTCACCATCGATTTGTCCAATCGACCGTATTTCGTATTCAATGTTTCTTGCCCCGGCCTCTCCGCCGGCCAATTTGACGTTTCTTTGACTAAAGAGTTTTTTAGGGCCTTTGCAGTTCGGGGCGGGATGAATCTCCATATTAATCTATACTATGGTGAAAACGAACATCATATTATCGAATCCATTTTTAAAGCCGCAGGTCGCGCGCTTGATCAAGCCACAGGATTTGATGAACGGATTCAGTCGGTTCGGTCATCAAAAGGGGCTTTGTAGTTTCGTCTTTAACCATCAACACAATTGAAACCTTCCCACGAGGCCATCATGATTGACAAATTGAGACCACCCAAGATTATCTGCTGCTGTGTCTTTTTAATCATGCTTTTTTCCATTTTTGGATGTAAATCGAAAGTCGTTCCACCAGAAAAAACTGCCGAGTCTTATCATTTCAAACGGGTCGCGATTGTTCCCTTTCAGAATATGGCCGAGAGGTATGGAGAAAAAGTAACGATCCGAGGCGGAATTTCAGGTCGGTTTTATACTACGGATAAAGTGGCGGAAGGCGCGGACTATCTCTTAACCGGTCATATGACGACTTATATTCGCGGGCGGAAAAGCCTGGAACTGATACCCGTCAGCCAAGCTGAGGGTGCATATTCAGAGGTGCTTTCAAAGGGAGAGGGCAAGGAACTGTCTGAACTGGCAATGATTGTCCTGGTGGGTCAGGAACTTGGTGCGGAAGCTGTGGTGGTCGGAAAAATTCATCGGTTTATCGATCGCGACGGTACCGCTTATTCCGTAAAATCTCCCGCATCCGTTGCATTCGACGTTTTTTTGATTCGCGTCGAAGACAGCCGCGTAATCTGGAGTGGTCGTTTTGATGAATCACAGCGGTCCTTAACTGAAAATCTTTTCGATATCAGTGCGTTTATGAAGAGAGGAGGACGATGGGTGACTGCTGAAGAGATGGCCATAGATGGTTTAAACGATCAATTAGAGACATTTCCCGCACAATGAACATCATTCCCGCAGTAGATATCAAAGACGGTAAATGTGTGAGATTGCTCCAGGGAAAAATGGAGTCGGAAACCGTATTTTCCGATGATCCTGCTGCCATGGCCCGGCAATGGGATCAAATGGGCGCGGAGCTGATTCATGTGGTGGATCTGGACGGCGCGATTAAAAAAAGCCCGCAAAATCTTCAAACCATCAAAAGGATTGTTAAAACCGTTTCCGCACATGTCCAAGTGGGTGGCGGGATTCGGAATCTGGAAACCATCGACCAATATGTAAAATTGGGGGTCAAGCGGGTAATCATAGGAACCGAGGCCATCCGAAATCCGGAACTCGTTGATGCGGCATGCAAAGATTTTCCCGGCCAAATAGTGGTGGGTATCGATGCCCGAAACGGTCGAGTTGCCATCGAGGGGTGGACGGAAAATACAGAATTTGACGCCATTGAACTGGCGAAACGATTCGAAGACAGCGGGGTTGCAGCGATAAACTTCACGGATATCCATCGCGACGGTATGCAAACCGGTCCAAACCTTGAGGAAACCCGACTACTTGCCGAAGCCGTGAGCATTCCGGTGGTGGCGTCCGGCGGTGTGTCTACCTTGGAGGATATTAAGAATCTGATACCCCTTGAACAAGCCGGTGTTGTGGGAGTGATAACCGGCAAAGCATTGTATAGTGGAACTTTGAATTTTGAAGAAGCCCTTCGATTGGTAAATCAGGGGAAACAGTAAATCCATAATGACTCGATGGTATCCGATTTGCTTAAAAAATTGAAAAAAACCAGCTACTTGTTTTTTTGTTAAAGGTGTTTATGTTTTTGAAGAATCCCTTTACGGGGTGATTGACGGTCGGGTAAAGAATCTATTGGAGGGTGCCCCTTGTGGCATTTTTTATCCCTGAAGATAAAATTACAGAAATCCGAAATCGAGCCGATATCATAGATATTGTTTCCGAATCCGTGCTGCTGAAAAAAGCCGGTCGGAATTTTGTGGGGCTTTGTCCGTTTCATTCCGAAAAAGCCCCGTCCTTTACCGTAAGTTCTGAAAAACAGATGTTTTATTGTTTCGGTTGCGGTGAGGGTGGAAACGCCTTTCGGTTCTTAATGAAGAACGAAGGGCTTTCATTTCCCGAAGCGGTCAAGCGGTTAGCCAGGCGTTACGGAATTGAAATACCGACCGAGCGCTTGTCCGCGAGCAAGAAACGACAGCTGAGTGAGAGAGAAGGGCTGCTTTCCATTAATCGGGCGGCCATGGAGTTTTTTTGCAACAACCTGCTCAAAGAGAGCTTCGGAAAAAAGGCGCAGGCATATTTAAATCGGCGAGGGTTTAGCCTGGAAATTACCCAACAATTCAATCTCGGGTATATACCGGGCGGATGGGATCGGCTCTCCAATTATTTTTCGAGCCGTAGAATTCCGCTTGCGCTTGTGGAAAAAGCGGGACTGATCATTCCCAGAAGAAGCGGAAGCGGGTATTACGACCGGTTCAGGGAGCGGATTATTTTTCCGATATTTGATTTGGGATTGCAGGTGATCGGCTTCGGCGGGAGAGTCATGGACGAATCTTTGCCGAAATACCTCAATTCTCCGGAATCGCCTGTGTATTCAAAAGGCCGGTCTTTGTACGGGCTACACCGGGGTAAGCAAAAATGCCGAGAAACGGAAACGGTCTATATTGTTGAAGGCTATCTGGATCTGATCAAGTTGCATCAATTCGGTATCGAAAATTCAGTTGCCACTTTAGGGACCTCTTTGACGGAAGAACACATCCGGCTCCTTAAGGGGTTTGCCGGAAGGGTTATCCTCGTATTCGACTCTGACGATGCCGGGCTCAAGGCTGCTCATCGTACCGTTGGCATTTTCATGAAAGAAGAAATGGAAGCACGGGTGATGGTGCTTCCCAAAGGGCAGGACCCGGATTCGTTTTTATCTGAGTTCGGATACCAAGCCTTTATGGATCATTCCGACAAGGCAATGGGGATGATGCAGTTTCTAACGGAAACGGCGGTGGAAAAATACGGGCTCGCGGTGGAGGGGAAGATTCGTATTCTAAAAGATATGCAAGCACCGCTGGCTTCGATACAGGACGGGGTGGCCAGATCGCTTTACACCAAAGCATTGGCGGAACGCATCGGGGTTGATGAAACCGCTGTTTTGGAGAAAGTTCGATCAGCCGCGGTACAGGAGTTTATGCAGCGAAAACGGCAGCCGGGCCAGACCGAAAACTCTTCCCCGGGAAAACGTGAAAAATCGACCATTGAAGGCCGTGGTCATCGCATGGAAAGTCACATCATCGCTATGATGCTTCAATTTCCCGATATTCTGCCTGAAGTTGAACGGAAAGGGATACTGGACCGTTTTGTCAATGATTCTCATCAAGCCATCGGTCGGATGGTTTTGAAACATTCCGGCCGACCGGTGTCTGAGATTATCGATTCGATCCAGGATGAAAAACTGCATACTCTGGCTGTCGGTTTAGCCATGAAAGATAATGTGTGGGACTATGACGGTTGTCTGAAACTGCTTCAACAGTTTGAGAGGAGCAGAAATCGGCAAAAAGATCATTTGATGGACGAGATCAAATCAGCGGAAAATGAAAAGGATCAAGCACTGGTTTTGGAACTGCTCCGAAAGAAACAAATGCAATTGACTCAAGACCAATAAGTCTTCAGGAGGCACAAATAAATGGCAAAAAAATCCGGTACAAAACGGAAGACTTCCAAAAAAATAGATAAGAAAATTTTAAATGAATTGATTGAAAAAGGCCGGAAGCAGGGATATCTGACCTATGACGAGCTGAACAAGATGCTGCCCGATGAGATGCTTTCAGCGGAGCAGATCGATGACACCCTGATGATGTTTGATGAGCTTGAGATAGACATCGTCACTGAAGACAAACGAAAGATTGTTGCTTCCGAAGATAAGCAGCTAGCAAAGAAAACGAAGCTTACTGAAGTCAGCGTAACCGATTTTGGAACGGTGACCGACCCGGTGAAAATGTATCTCCGTGAGATGGGATTGGTTACGTTGTTAAGTCGTGAAGGGGAGATCGAGATCGCTAAGAAGATCGAAGCCGGTGAACAGGAAGTGTTAAAGGCGCTTTTGGATACCAAGACCGGTGTGGATAGTATTTTACATCTCGGCGAACAGATTGAAATCGGATCGTTGCGGCCGAAACATGTTCTCAGAGATGTTGATGAGGGCGACACCTATGTGGACGAAGTTCTCCAGATCGAGAAATTTCTGAACACCATCCGTTTGATCCGGGAGGTCGATGAAGAGAATAAAGAGCTTCGGGAGAAGCTGTTTACCGTCAAATTGAAACCTGAAGAAAAGCGAAAGATTAGAAGATCCATCGGACGCAGAAACAGAAAAATCTTCGAATCGCTCAGAGACTGGCGACTTGAGGGGAATGTCGTCGACAGGCTGGAAAGAACCATTCGGGAGCACATCGAATGGTATGATGCCATGAACAACCTGCTTTCCATGTGTGCGGACACTACAGAATCGACAATCACAGACCTCCGCTCCAATTCCGGTACTGAGAAAAAATTTATAAAATGGGCCAAGAGCCGATGTGATCTGGACAAGGAAGATATTGCAATCCTCTACTCGGAATTTAAAAAAATCGATCAGCAGATTACCGAAATGGAATACAAGATCAAGGCCAATGTAAAGACCTTGAAGCGGGTGGCGGGCAGCGTTGACGAAGGACGATTTCGGGCTAAATTGGCCAAGAGTGAGCTCATCAAGGCCAACCTGAGACTGGTGGTGAGTATTGCCAAGAAATATACCAATCGCGGCCTTCAATTTTTGGATCTGATTCAGGAGGGCAACATCGGCCTGATGAAGGCAGTGGACAAATTTGAATACCGGCGGGGATACAAATTCAGTACGTACGCCACCTGGTGGATTCGACAGGCCATTACTCGCGCCATTGCCGATCAAGCCCGGACCATCCGGATTCCGGTTCACATGATCGAAACCATTAACAAGCTGATCCGGACATCCCGATACCTGGTCCAGGAGTTTGGGCGTGAACCGACACCCGAAGAAATTGCACAAAAAATGGAAATTCCCGTTGATAAGGTCCGCAAGGTTCTGAAGATTGCAAGAGAACCCATTTCACTTGAAACCCCCATCGGTGAAGAAGAAGACAGTCATCTCGGAGATTTTATCGAGGATAAGAAGTTTATGCTGCCGTCAGAAGCGGCTGTCAGCCTAAACCTGGCCGAGCAGACCCGCAAAGTATTGGCAACCCTTACTCCCCGTGAGGAGAAGGTATTGCGGATGCGATTCGGGATCGGTGAAAAAGCAGACCATACCCTTGAAGAAGTCGGTCAGGATTTTGCCGTAACCCGGGAGCGAATCCGGCAAATCGAAGCCAAGGCCCTTCGAAAACTCAGACACCCGACGCGAAGCCGAAAACTGAAGAGTTTCATTGAAATGTAGTGCTTGACAAAACCGGTCGCGGGCGTTAGACAAGCGTTGATATTCATGGGCCCATAGCTCAGCTGGCAGAGCCACCGGCTCATAACCGGTCGGTCCCTGGTTCGAATCCAGGTGGGCCCATACCCGACAGATTAGCGGGAGATTAATTGCATGCTAAGTCAACTCAATGATGAAATTCAAAAGGACTAAATATTGTAAGTTTACGACATGGATGATTCATCCGGGGTGTCGATTACTCTGAAGGCGCGGCTGAGAAAAGGCCGCGCCTTTTTAGTTGGGAAAACAATGAAGGCAAACATATCCGACATCATTAAACTGCTGGAAGATATTGCACCATCCCGCCTTGCAGAGGATTGGGATAACGTCGGACTGCAGGTGGGAAAGAGGGATTGGCCGGTCCGGACCGTCTGGGTTGCCCTGGATCCGCTTCCGGAAGTCGTAACGGCTGCATGCCGGGAGAAAGTAGATCTTTTAATCACGCATCACCCGCTGATTTTCCGCCCCATCAAGAACCTGGATTTCGATACCCCAATGGGGAACATTCTCCGGAGGGCTACTGAAAACCGCATGGGGATTCTTTCTGCCCATACCAATCTGGATACCGCAGCAGACGGCATAAACGATGTTCTGGCATCAAAAATCGGGCTTAAGAATTTAAAGGTTCTTGGCGATGAAATAAAAATACTTCCTTCCGATGCGATGGATTACCAGGTAAATCCACCGATGCCGGTTCATTCCGGCCTAGGTCTCGGCCGGATCGGGGAGCTTGAAGACCCGTTGAATTTGGACGCTTTTGCAATCTCTGTAAAGGAGAAATTAGGGGTATCGCATGCAAAGGTGGCCGGGCCCCGGGATTTAATCGTTTCCAAGGCGGCAGTTTGTTCCGGAAGCGGTTCCGGCCTTCTGGGCCATTTCTTTTCTTCCGGCGCGCAGGCCTATATCAGTGGAGACTTGCGTTATCATGATGCACGCGATGCCGAGGCGCAAAATTGCGGATTGATCGATATCGGTCACTTTGCATCCGAACAGATTATACTTAAGGTGCTGACCGAACAGCTTCAAGCCCGATCGACTCAAGCCGGTCTGGAAGTGACCGTCGAGGCCTGCAGGCTTGAAAAGGACCCGTTTATGATTATATAATTAAATGCTTAAAAGAAAAGGTGGACCAACATAGGATCGGGAATAAAATATGGAATCGATTACCAAAGAACAGCTCGAAACATTGGCTAAAATCCAATCAATGGAAACAGAAACCAACATCATTAACGCCAAACTGAACATTGTTCCGGGAAAGATTGAATCCCTTGACCAGGAGATTCAGGCCATCGACCAAAGGCTCTCTGATGAATCCACCCGCTTGGATGAGCTAAAGAAAGCGTATCGCAAATATGAGTCAGATGTTGATGAGAAACTTTCCAAAATGAAAAAGAGTGAAGAGAAATTACGGGGAGTCAAAACCAATAAGGAATACCAGTCTACGTTGAAGGAAATAGAAGATATCAAGGCCATCACTTCTGAAATCGAAGATAAAATGATCGATTGCCTGGATCAGATGGATGAAGTGGAAAAGTATCTTTCCACCAAAAAGGATGAGTTTCGGGTGCTCAAGGATCAGATTGGAATCGAAAAAGATGCCATCCATCAGGAATCTGAAGCCGGCAGGAACCGGATTACAGAGCTTCAGAAGGAGAGGGATGAAGCATCAAAACATGTAGCTCCGAAACTCATGAAAACGTACATGCATGTGCAGGATCAACGGGGGGTGGCCATTGTCGCGGTAAATAACGCAGTGTGCCAGGGATGTAATCTGAATATTCCGCCCCAGATGTATAATGAGCTTCAACGGGAGGGGGACAGTCTCAGGTTTTGCCCCCACTGCCAGCGAATCATTTATTGGAAAGAGGTGTAATCCTTAGCCTTAACTTTAGGCACTTCAAACTTTAGTTCAC
>CAYSUA010000232.1:0-1014 GCA_964433795.1 uncultured Desulfobacteraceae bacterium
AGCTTTAAGAGCTGATATTCAAGGTCAAAGAAAAACCTGCACGTTGCCTTTGTCCTGCCGCATCCTTTCATGGCACGGCGAAGGGCAATTAGGAGGTTCTCAAAAGAAATAACCTTTTCAAAAAGATTTCCCACCCTTTTCATGACACTGTTTTCTCCAACCCCCAACCATACGTCCGGCTTCGTCTAATGCTCTGCTTGCGTGTTCGTATTGCCTGGTCGAAATATACCGCCTGTCATGAGATATGCGAAAAAATACCCGTTGCTTCTCTATATATAGATTTGTCCTGTCCAATATATGGACACGCTTTTTCGTATATATAGCTTCTACAATAAGTTCCATTGTGTCCAGGGCACAGTCGGCCATGCGGGATGCAAGGGAAAACCTTGCATTTTTAGGGATCCTTTCAGTGGCAGACAGAATCCAATCCAGGGTTCTGTACCAGTGGATAAAAAGCGGATAGTCTTCTCTCATTCTTTCTCAGCCGTTTGTGAAGATTTGGAAACGGAGCCGGTATCAAGTTTGCCGTTGGATGTATTCTTTACCGGTTTTTTTTCATAAAATCCCTGCATAATCCGGACAATTTCTTTCCCATATTTGTCCACTTTCTTTTTTCCGAATCCTCTTATTTGTCGAAGGGCATCCAGGCCCATTGGGGCCAGTCGGACGATATCTGCAAGTTGATTGTTGGTTGCAATGATATATACCGGAATGCCTTCTTTCTCAGCCGTCTCTTTCCGCCACTCTCGGAATCTTTGAAACAGCAGATGCTGAGGTGCGTCAAAGTTGTTTTGATTCTTGTCTTCAGGATCGTTTAAGACGGTTTCATAATCAACAAAGACCGTCCAGTAGGCGCTGCCGTCCATATGGAAAAACTCCGGGCACAATTTCTTAACGCGTTTGTTGGACAGAAATCGTGAAAGGTCTTCGTCCCGGAATATTTCCCGGTTCGGGTCAAAGGGAACAGTGAGTATTTGAACAGGCATATTTTTATTTTCCGTCGCGAGGGGGGGG
>CAYSUA010000232.1:1038-8962 GCA_964433795.1 uncultured Desulfobacteraceae bacterium
CGAGGCGAACGCCAATGTTGTAGTCCCGGATGACGGGCGTGTTGAAGTTCCGATTCGCAGACCGCACGCCCCTCGGAGAGTTGCCCCAGCTGCCGCCCCGGATCACACGAACGGAACCGCCTTCTGTATATATAGGATTGCTTCTCTGGTGTTTACTATAGGCATTTTTGCTATATATATCCTCGCACCACTCCCAAACATTGCCCAACATGTCATACAAACCGAATGCATTGGGTTGAAAACTCCCTACAGGCGCTGTTACGGCATATCCGTCATCGCAATTATGATGCTGCCATTTGAACTTGTTGATCCGCTTCGATGTTTGATCGTGTACATTCGCATATTGGCACGCATCATCCGAATCTTCTCCCCAGTATCTTGCGGCTGTCGTTCCCGCCCGCCCCGCGTATTCCCATTCGGCTTCGGTCGGAAGCCTGAACTCATATCTATTGTTATTCTGCCGGGTCAGCCACTTTGAAAATGCCGTTGCATCGTTC
Source organism: uncultured Desulfobacteraceae bacterium (assembly GCA_964433795.1). Taxonomy (GTDB): domain Bacteria; phylum Desulfobacterota; class Desulfobacteria; order Desulfobacterales; family SURF-15; genus DUZK01. The sequence goes on from CAYSUA010000232.1 coordinate 1,536, forward strand.
CAGTTCACGTTCACTGCCGGCCGATTGCCGCCATTCAACGAACGACCTTTATAGTCCTTACTGTTATGACCGGATTTGTATTTTCGGTACTGCTCATTGGTTACCTCGTATTTCCCCATCCAGAAACCGTCCACGCACACCTCGTGAACAGGACCTTCGGCAGAACCTCTGTCGGATTCACTCTGGGGGCTCCCCATATTAAAACATCCCCCCGGCACCCATACAAAACCCATCCCGGTGACTGGGTCTTGCCAAACATCTCCGACCTTTGGACCTAACGAAACCAACTTTTCAAGGCGGATATCAAGACTCTTGTCCTCTCCGGCTTCTATGGTGACCCACATCTCTTTCGTCTTGTAACCGGCCGCAGCGACCTCCACATGATACTTGCCAGGGGAAAGCTCAATGCCCGGGTAAAACTTCGGAGAGATGTTAAGTATCCTGATTTTTGCATTCTCCGGTTCCGTTTCCACAAAAAGAGCACCTTTTGTGGAAACGGCCTTATCAAGATAAACGGTCAGATCCATTGATCGGCCTTTCCTGAACCTGACCCGTTTGCTATACGGCTCATAGCCGCCCATTTCGACACGAACGATATGCTCTCCCGACGTTGCCGGCGTGTCGGGCAATGGCGTTTTACCAACCATTCGGCCGTCAAGGAAAACAGTCGCACCGCTAACATTGGATTCAACCGAGATAAACGACGCTGTTTTGGGTTCAGAGGGTTTTTGTACTGTCACGCTCCCCCCGGCAAGGTAATATCTGGGGATCGGTGTTGTGGACACCCAGGGGACCTGCTTTCTTCCCGTCTCGTTTAAAACCCCCAGGCCCGCTTCCGTAAACACCTCCTGGACGGTTAGATCGGGCCGCTTGAGGTTTTTTAGCAGATGTTTGGTAAAAACACCATTTCGCCCCTTACCGTCGGCTGCCACGGATCCGGGTGCCGTTGCATACACGAGAATGGAGCCGATGGGAGCATCCATTTGAGCAAGCCCCTTTTTATCCGTACGAAAGGAGCGGGAAAAGGGGTTGTCCCGGCAGGCATCCAAAATAATAATGTTTAGCCGGTTTTCGGCTTCGTGCATTTTGCCCAGCACACGCGCGGCATCAAATGCTTCAAACTCCACATCCGACTCAGATGCCACCCGGGCCTTTATAGGGATGAGGTAATTTCGACCGTTTATCTGCATGGCATGCCCGGCATAGAAAAAAATCCCCACATCTGAACGCTTGAGTTTTTGGCCGAAAATGTTGACGGTATTTACCATTTCCCGCTTGTTCGCGTTTATTTTCTCAATGACTTCGAAACCCAGGTCCCGGAACGCATCGGCCATGTCCCCGGCATCGTTTGCCGGGTTTATAAGCGGTGCATGCTTATATGCCCCGTTTCCGATAATCAGTGCCACCCTGCGCTCGGCATGGGCCGCTGAAATCATTAAACAGCATACTGCCATAAATGTTGTCAGATACAGAAACCGTCTGCTCATTGCGAAACTCCCCAGGATTAAATTAGCCACAGACCCACACGGACATACTCAGACGATTATGCAATTCATATATCTTAACATTTTGAAAATCTGTGTAATCTGTGGATAAAAAAGGAAATTCCTATACTATCCAGCTAATCTGCGTTAATCAGCGTTCGATATTATTCCGCCTGAACCTCTACTCGCCGGTTGAGTTGCTTGTTTTCCGGTGTAATGTTTGGCACCAGAGGCACGGCCTCACCAAAGCCCACCACTCGTAGTTGGTTATCTGCAATGGAAAAGCTGCCCACCAGGTAATTTTTAACAGACGAAGCCCGGTTTAAGCTCAGTTTCAGATTGTAAGCATCGCTGCCGTCGGAATCGGTGTGGCCCTTGATGATAATGCGTTTTTCCTTTAAAGCTTCGCTTTTTAGAGCTTCTCCCAATTCGTTTAACAAGCGGTATGAACCGGGGCGGATCTGATAGGAATTGTAGTCGAACTCGATTTTAAGATTTACCGATGGTATCGGCTCGTTTTCAACAACAACAATTTCCTCCTTTACATCCTTTCCGTCTTTTATCGCCATAACTTCGATGCGACGGGTACGAACTTTAGGAGAGAGGCTTCGAGTTCGGACGGTCTGCTTGGGCCAGGAGCGAGTCAGGCCACGAACGATTTCTTCTTTTTCGGTAGCAAAGCCAAGCTCATCTGCAAGGATTTCATGCGAGAGGGCAGGAAGGATTATCAGGATGCAGACAATTATTTTCAACATTGTTCACCTCCCATGTTTAGCTTCAAATATTAAGGCAAATTGAAATGTTCTTTCATGGAATCGAAACCACTTAATTTAAGATTATTTACAGTACAAATTCCCAACGGAAACAAAATAAATTTGTCTGTGTATGTCTGTGTGTGTCTGTGGCAAAATCCTATTCAAAGCCGGCGTGGAAAAGAACTTGCAAACGGTCGTCTCCCACAGTCGTGATCTTGAACGGAACGACATTGGATGTGCGAAGGTTTTCCCTTAGATATGTTGACAGCGTCTCCTGGTTGCCTTTGTACACTAATTCATAGCAGCGGCAGCTTTTATCCTGTTCGCACAGCTCGTCAACCTTAAGGATATCGGTAACACCTGGGGCCGAACTGAGCACAGGATAGATACGTTTTTCATACACTTCGGTAAACTTATAGAAACAGACATCCATGTCTATTTCCGGCATTTCCCTCAGATAGATGGTCTTTGCTGGAGCCGGTTTTTCAACCGGGGGTGATGTGGTTGTAATTTTTTCAGGAGTCGGTGGCGTGGCGATTTTCGACGACCTTGGTTTTGGGTATCGGATCTTCACTGCGTTTGAAAGGAGATATGCCTTTGCCGTAAAGCCCGAGAGATAAGTACCGGACACATTGGTCGGTATCAATTCCCCGGTTTCTGATTCCAGAGGTGTGATCCGCCATAGTGCCCGAAGCGCAACACCAATCTTGTCGCCATCCTGATGTTTTGAGACATCGGCCATCAAAAGCACAGTGCCCGCCTTGAATTTGGATTCCTCAAGCTCGAAAATTTCCTTGTTCCTTTTGTAAAAATCGATTTTTCGGAAAGCAGGCCCGAAGTCCTCTTCGCTGACGGAACATGTAAACCCACTGTTTTTAACAATTTCCTGCTGCAAAGAATCCTGAATGGCACGGGAAAGACCGCTATGTACGTTTCTTGCTGCACGAGCAAAGAGCATCACCTGAACCTCGACATCGGCAGCTTTCTTGTCTCCAGCCATAACACCAGATTTATATGCATCAGCCAGCTCTGCGGATAGACTAAAGCTTAAACGATCCATGGAGACGTAAGGTCGTTCCTCCAGTCCTTCGGGATAGGCAATCCGTTTAGGGGAACTTCCGAAAAGCTTTTGTGCAGGGCTTCCAGGTTCAAAATCGAGCTCAGTTTCGGCCACAACACCGGGCACCGTCCGACCATCGACATCCGTAGCAGTAACGGAGACTCGCATCTTATTCAGCACTTCATCAGCAGATGTGGTCACCTCATAGACCAATAGACTCTTAAGGTGGCTTTTTTCTGAAAACGGCATATTGCTGAAACTCAGTGGTCGCCCCTCACGGTACTCAAACCAGTTCTGGCGAGAAAGGGAATAAATTTCATGTTGTTGCCGCAGCCGTCTTTTAAGCGCTTCAATGACATACTCCTCAAGGCGTGGGTACCGGCCGCCGCTTTTCAATGCACCGGACATGACCGCGGCAGGAGCCATCTCCCCGGGTGTGTGACGCTGCAGGGCGAGAAGATCATTTATAAGACTGGCAACACCAGACTCGAATTTTTCTTCGGGCGTGGGTTCAGCTTTTTTAGGCGGTGCGGTGGCACAGCCCCCTGCAAAAACCATCAGAAACGCAAAAGTTGCCAATAGTAAAATGGGTGTGAAACGACTTTTCCGATTCATAAATACCCCTCCTTCCCTATTCAAACCCTCTGTCCGGCCAAAGTCCGTCAACACTATCACCGAAGGGTTTACGGTTAACACGATTTTTAGCTAAGTGCAAGAAATGAAAACGAATTTCCCTGGATGTAGCATGATGTGGTCGGATCCGGACCAATAATTTCCGGTGCTCCGGTGTCGGAATTAAAGAGAGCTTGAGATCCTCACTTGCATTTTTTGAACCGATAGTCTGCATCATGTGATAAATGCGGCTTTCAAGCTCAAATGGGCTTATGTTTTCCAGTTGCACCTGCCAGTCCACACGACATCTCTTAGGATTGGATGGGTGCAGAATGAATTGATATCGTTTCGCTTTCAACACACCGGGAATATTTTCCAAAATATCATTGAACAGCTCGATGATCTCATAATCAGGGACCCCGATAAGTGAAATACTGATGAGATCCCGCTGTTGTTCGATTTCCTTTTTTAACACACCGCCCGCGACCTCTTTGCCTTCCGGTTCCACATTCGATGCCAAGGATGCATGGCTCAAGATGAATATCAGCGATACGATGACCGCCATAAACCAGGTGATGATTACCGTTATCCGTTTGATGCCTATTGCTTTTGCATTCATTTCAAACCTCCCTATGATATGTGTGTGCTAAAGCCGTTAAGTGTTCTTGAGGTTGTATATCGAATGAAATCACTGATTTTCAATTTTTTCATCATCCATCAACACTTGCCGTTTTTTTCTCTTTGGGCAACGGTTTGACGTGGTTTGCAGCGATGTACCCGACTACCCCGGATTTTATCTCAATTTCGTTCCACTCCGGATTCCGATAGTCTCCATTAATGTCCACTTTTTCACCGGTTGCAAGGTATGCAATGACACTCGCTTTGATATCGGGTTTGATATACACAGGGGTCATTTCTTTCCCTGCATCCCTGAACCTTGGGAGACGGTCTTTTGCAAGGACTTTTCGAATCTTATTGAACAACTCCTCTTCGGTCGAAAAGTATCTTATGCCCTCTCGGGTTGAGATCTTGCTTTTCATCCGGGTAAGGTTGGAAGTGACTGAGTATAAATGAAGCGTCACTTCTGCTTCCTTGGCAATCGCTCGAATTAAGCCCTGATTGCCTAAATATTCGATCCGCTTCATCTTAAAATCGAGCTGCTTTAAACTGTAGCCGGCACTGGCCACTACATCCCGAAGGGGGTGTGAAAAGCTCTGTTCCCTTTCACTCACATAATCTTTGACCTCCTTTAAGGTCACCGGCACCAAAAACAATGCAGAACAACCCCACATGGTAAAGGAGAACAGCAATGAGAACAATATAATCGATGCTCTCAAACCAGTATACCGCATTCGGCTTCCCTGCCGATTCAATCCTTGTATATTCATGACTCCTCCTTTCTTTGGCTTTGAGCTTTCAGTTTTCAGCTTTTTTTCATAATCTTCGCCCATTTAAGGACTTTTTTGGAATAGGCCGGTTTGTCGACAACCACCCGTCGCCCTCCGGCATATATGATAACCGTATCTTCTTTCTTCTTACCGTTTTCTGGCCCGGCATAGTAATACTCAAGGGGGTATTTCCATGAATTTAAATGCTGCCTCATCCCGGTTCTTTTCTTTCCATCAGCCTTTGAACGGGCATACATACGGTTTAAATACCAGCTGCCCGCCATGATGGAGGCGTGAGGATCGTAAGGGGAGTTGGCTATTCGGATCCCTGATGTCAGGAGTTTTTTCCTTGCCATCTTGAATGTTCCGGCAACCGTCTGCATCAATCCCCGTGCGCTGCTGGTTTTTGCTTTCGCTTCAGGATTACCGGAGGATTCCACCATGATGACCGCCCCTATTATTTCTTCAGGAATGTTGAACATCATGCCGGCTTTTTGAATGATGTGGGAGTAAGGCTTCAAATTGCCGTGAAGGTATCCTGAAACTTTTTTTCTTGCTTCAGTATTTATAAGGGCCGCTGTCTCCGTTTCTTCAGTAAACGGGAGAAATATGGCCTGAAGGCGCAGCCAGGGATCGAGTTTCGGTTTCACCTTGCCTGCCGGCACTTTTTCTTCCGTTTTAGTCAGTTCATTTCGCAATGTTTCCCAGGGATCTGAAGCCGATACCTGCAAGCCGGACCAAAGAAGCAACAGCATGCTGATCGGAATGTATATAAACGGTTTCAAGCCCTTCATCTTCATTTCACCTTCTCGGCAAAGGCAATTGTGATTCCATTTTGGCTGAATCGCTCAAATGCGATGAGATATTCAGAGAGCAGAACCGAATTGGTTTCAGCCGATTCCAGGTAGAGGGTTTTCTTTTCTTTCCCATCAGATCCCTTATTGGCGATCAAAAAACCCTCTGTTTCAAGGCTGCGAAGGTCATTTATGGGATCGATTAGACGGTCACCGAATTTCAGATAGATCCGGTTATCTTTTTTAACCAGTTTACCAAGTTTCCTTGATGAAACGGTCGCAAGGCTGGACACACCCGGAACCTTGAGCTGGTCAGGGCCTTCATGTTTTGATACCGCATTCGGCATCTTCCCGGCAGTAACCAGGAAAATAAAAGAAATCACCGTGATAAGGTAGAGGTAGGCGTACAGGTCTTTGCCGGGATCTGCGGTGGGTATCAATCGAATGTTGTTTCTGGAATGTCTGCGTGCCATGAGTTGGTCTCCCCATTCTTATCGGAGCGGTCTTTAGTTTTCACAGTAGCTCCATTTCAAACGGTCTCCGTTGTTTTGGGCTGGTCTGATTTTGATTGTTTCTTTGGGATCATCAGGTATTGCTGCGACCGGGGGCTGTGTATCCGAAACCGAAACGATCGGTTTCTTAATGATCATTTGTGCTTCTTTAATCACGGTATCGATTTGAAGGTTTAATATCGTTTCAAGCCTTTTAGCGCGACCCATCATAAACCGTGAGTTGATCATGGTGGTCAACATGCCGCCGATAACCGCCGCTCCAAGCGATGTGTACAAAGCAGTGGCAAGACCATTGTTCCAGGACCCCACGAACACCTTTGCTGCGGGCGTCCCATCGGCCAACCCCTGAAACATCTCGTTAAAAGCGCCTATGGAACCGAATATGGTGCCTGCAAAACCAAAGAGGATGAGAGTGTTGACGTAACCGCTCAATGCAGTGAAGTGAGCCGATACGCGGCGGTCAAGCTCAGAGGAAATCGCCTCGATTACCTCATCCGGCCTGCCGGATCCTGAGACAACGGTCTGCTTTAATTTAAGGAAAAGCGGTTCCAAAAAATCAAACGGTGTGCCGTGACTCAGAGGCTCAAACTGAAGCTCATCCTCGTTTGAGACCTGGCGTAAGAGATCATAAAGTGTGGTTAGACGGCGGATTATGAGATAGAGATAGGTCATGAATATGCCGCCGAAAAAAAGCCCGAAATTGTTTAACAACCATCTGAAAAATTCCATTTTAAGCATCTCCTATATTATTGGACGCAGATAAAGGCAGATAATAATATTTTTAAATCTGCGCACATCTGCGTCCCATTTCACAACAATCCG
>CAYSUA010000233.1:0-8942 GCA_964433795.1 uncultured Desulfobacteraceae bacterium
CGCTTTTCGGTTGGATGGGTATGACCTGGACCATGCGGACCATTACCTATAAGGAGAAGGCCAGAGATTATGTTTTGGCGGCAAGAGCACTTGGGGCTACTAACAGGCGGATCATTTTTAAGCATATTATTCCGAACACCATCGCCATCATCGTTACGTTTGCCCCCTTTTCGGTTATTGGAGGAATCACCGCGCTGACGGGCCTCGATTTCCTGGGATTCGGTCTGCGGCCACCGGCGCCAAGCTGGGGAGAACTGCTCCAGCAGGGGTTGGCGAACCTGGATGCCTGGTGGATCGGCGGTTCCGTGATTTTTGCCATGTTCATTACCCTGCTGACGGTCACCTTTGTGGGGGAAGCCGTTCGGGAGGCGTTTGATCCCAAACTTCATACAACATTTGAATAGTATGGTCTTAAACAACAGCCGGAAAATAAAAGTGGCATTATGATAACGGGCAGGCGAATAATCTTAGCCATTCTTGTATTGCTGGTATTGATCGTGTTGCCGATATCCTTTCTGGTGTCCTATCTTGACAAGGGACCCCAGACAACGGAATTTGCCAGCATTACAGTGGATGAAACGGAGATCTTCAAGGCTGAGATATCCGACACGCCCCTGCCGGAAGACCTGGCCTGGCTCACGAACACGTCCGATCCGACGTACGCCTCCCCGGAGGCCACCAAAGGAGGTACCCTTAAGATTGCGATTGCAAGTTTTCCGCTCACTTTTCGGACCGTCGGGCCCGATTCGAATACATCGTTTAGAAGCGCCATCCTGGGAAACCAGCTCAGTCTCATCGGAATCCATCCCAACACCAACAACATCATTTCCGAACTGGCCACCCATTGGGCCTATGGGGAGGATAAGAAATCGATGTATTTCAGGTTGAACCGGAACGCCAGGTGGTCCGACGGGGTTCCGGTGTCTGCCCATGATTTTGCATACACGCTTGACTTCATGCGGTCCAAGCATATCGTCGCCCCCTGGTACAACAACTACTACACCAAGGAGATCGACAAGGTGGTGGTTTTCGACGATCACACCCTGGCGGTGGTGGGCACCAAGGCGGAACCGGACCTCCACCTGAAGCTCGGACTGACACCGATTCCTCGACATTTTTTCGGAAAGCTCGGGGAAGATTACGTCCGAAAATACAACTGGAAGATCGTACCGAATACCGGCCCATACCAGATGACGGATTTCAAAAAGGGCAAATATGTGAAATTCAAACGGAAGAAAGACTGGTGGGCAAAAGATCTCCACTATTTTAAAAACCGGTTCAACGTGAATACCGTGCGTTACACCGTGATCCGGGACAACAATCTGGAATGGGAGCATTTTAAGAAAGCAAAGATTGACGTCTTTGGCATGAGTCTTCCCAAATACTGGTATGTCCGGAGCAAAACACCGGTCATTGAAAACGGATATATTAACCGGATATGGTTTTACAACAATACCCGGCGGTCGCCATACGGATTTTGGCTGAACATGGACAAAGATATATTCAAGGATCGAAGCCTGCGTCATGCCTTTGCCCATGCCATGAATATCGAAAAGGTCATTGAGAAGGTTTTCCGAAGCGATCCGGACAGGCTGGAGCACGGATACGTGGGTTATGGCCGGTATTCCAATGACCGGATAAAGGCGAGACGCTTCGATATCGAGAAGGTCACCCGCTACATGAGGGATGCCGGATGGGACAAGGGTCCGGACGGCATCTGGGTAAAGAACCACCGGCGGTTTTCCGTTGAGATCACCTATGGGGCGGAACAGCATACCCGGTGGCTGGTCGTCCTGAAGGAGGAGGCCAAAAAGGCCGGAATCGAATTGAACCTTCAGGTATTGGATCCGAGCACCTGGTTTAAAAAAATCAGCGAAAGCAAACAGCAAGCGGTGGTCCTTGGGTTCAGTACCGGAATGCGACCGCGGTACTGGCAGAGCTGGCACTCGGAAAATGCCCATAAACCCAGAACAAACAACATTACCAATACGGATGATCCAGAGCTCGACAAGCTGATCGACCAATACCGCAATTCCTTAGAGGAAGAAGAAAGAATCGCACTCTCCCATGAAATCCAGGAGATGATCCACGACATGGGCGCATTTGTTCCCACCTTCATGCGACCCTGGCTGCGTGAGGCCTATTGGGCCTGGTGGCGGCTGCCGAATCCGCCCGGAACCAAGGAATCGGGTAGTCTCTTCAGCGTATTCGACAGTTCGGTCGGGGGGTTGTTCTGGTTCGATCGGGCAAGATACGATGAAATAAAAACAGCAATGAAAAAAAAGAAGAAACTCAACCCGGTAACCATAACGGACAAGACCTATCGGGCGGAATGATTATTATGATTCATCTCGGGTGGAGCAGATATTGTGGCCAATGACTCGATACTATCAGTCGAAGATCTCGTAACCGCATTCGATACGGAAGCCGGCCTGATTCATGCCGTTGAAGGGGTCTCCTTTGACGTCAGAAGGGGAGAGACCCTGGGTCTTGTGGGGGAATCCGGATGCGGTAAGAGTGTTACCGCCCTATCCATCATGCGGTTGCTGCCGAAGCCCATCGGTAATATCGTGAATGGCCGGATCTTCTTAAACGGAAAGGAAATTATCTCTCTTCCGGCTGACGAGATGCACCACATCCGCGGATTCGGAATCTCCATGATCTTCCAAGAGCCCATGACCGCCTTAAATCCGGTGCACGGAATCGGCGATCAAATCCGGGAGGTTTATCAACTCCACTATCCGGAAATGAGTAACGGGGAGATTTGGAATCAATCCATTGACATGTTGAAAAAAGTCGGCATCCCCGAACCGGTTCAGCGTATGGGGGAGTATCCTCACCAGATTTCCGGCGGCATGCGCCAGCGGGTCATGATTGCCATGGCTTTGGCCGGTAAACCGGATATCCTCATTGCAGACGAGCCCACCACTGCTTTAGATGTTACCATTCAGGCTCAGATCCTCGATCTGATGAAGGAATTGCAGCAGGAAACAGGAATGGCCATTATATTTATCACCCACGATCTGGGTGTTATCGCTGAAGTCTGTGATGATGTATTGGTCATGTATGCGGGGACCGTGGCCGAGAGGGCATCGGCGGTCGAGCTTTTTAAGAATCCGAGGCATCCGTACACCATGGGTTTGCTTTCGTCCATACCGCGCCTGGAGGGTTTAAGAAAAACCCATCTCAATACGATTCGAGGAATGGTGCCGAGCCTGTATGAACTACCCGATGGCTGCCGGTTTCAGAATAGATGCCCGTATGTCATGCCGGGCTGTCAAATAGAACCTCCTGCACTCAGGGTTGTGGGAGATGATGATCATGTGGCCAGTTGTTATTTGTACCAAAACTGATCGGTTCGAGGTTCAGGGTTCAGAGTTCAAAGGTTTTTCAACCCTGAACGCTGAACGCTGAACCGCTTAACTTATATTATAAATGATGGAGCTCCAACGATCCAACATGTCTGACTACTTACTCGAAGTCAACAATTTGAAGATGCACTTTCCCGTGCTCGGCGGTGTGTTTCGGCGACGGATCGGCAGTGTATATGCTGTCGATGATATCTCTTTTAAAATCAGAGCCGGGGAGACGGTGGGGCTGGTGGGAGAATCCGGCTGCGGGAAAACCACCGCCGGTCGATGTATTCTAAGGCTATACGAGCCCACCGAGGGTAAGATCCTGTTTGACGGCAAAAATATGTCAAAACTGGGTCGGGAAGATCTCCGCAATTTGCGACAAGATATGCAGATGATCTTTCAGGATCCTTTTGAATCGCTGAATTCAAGGCACACCATCGGCAACATTCTCGAGGAACCGTTTATCATCCACGGTATCGGGACTCCGGAAGAACGTTTGAAGGCGGTCAGAGATTTGTTGGACCGTGTGGGACTGGATGAAACCTCAGTCACACGGTTTCCACATGAATTCAGCGGGGGGCAGCGTCAGCGGATCGGTATTGCACGGGCCATTGCATTGAATCCGAAGTTGATTATATGCGATGAGCCGGTATCCGCTTTAGATGTCTCCATCCAATCCCAGATTCTGAATTTAATGTTGAATCTCCAAAAGGAACTGGACCTGACCTATATTTTCATTGCCCACGATTTGGCGGTGGTAAAACATATTTCAGATCGAATCGCCGTCATGTACCTTGGAAAGATCGTGGAATATACTGATGCGGACACCCTTTATGAAAACCCGGTTCACCCTTATACCCATGCTTTGATATCAGCCATCCCCGTTCCGGATCCAACGGTTAAAAAGAAGAAGCAGATTTTATCGGGAGATGTGCCGTCTCCGATCCACCCCCCATCCGGATGCGTTTTTCACACGCGCTGCCTGTATATGAAGGAATTTTGCAAAGAAACGGTACCGGAACTCATTCCCGCACCCGGCACCGACGGAGAAGATCATCTTCAGGCATGTCTGCGAGCCAGTGAGATTAATTTTGAATAGGAGTTTCTTCAGCCGCTTTTTCTTCTGCCTCTTTCAGTTTTGACAATGAAGTATTGATCGATTCCGTCTTTTGTTTGATCAAATCTGTTTTGCTTCCATCTACATCCAGAGTCTGGGCTTCTTTGAGATACTCCAGTGCGGCTTCATAATCCGGTATGGTCTCTTTGCTTACCGCCACATCCGTTTTATAGAGCAGGATCATCGAATCGATATTATTTCGACGGGCCTTTGCAACGGTTCGCAATTTTTCTGTGGCGGCATACGGTAAGGCCTTGTCCAGATTTATCTTTATGCCTTCAAAATCCGGCATGCCGGGTTTTTCCAGAAGCTCATCCGCTTTCTTAACGTAGTAACTAAAGATTAACGGATATATCTCCTGCTTGGAATAAGCAGCCTGAATGGATTCCGGTTTCTCAGCGTCGGGTAGCAAAATGATATGCTCCTCACCCAGAGGGGCAAAAATTCCCTGCCAGATTTCCACTCCGGCTTTTGTGGGTTTCAAATAATAATGGGATTGATTTGAAGCGCTCACCTTTACAATGATGGCAATGAGCAGAACGAACCCGACAGTACAAAGCTTCATGGTTGTCGCCATGGGATCCGAACCTTTTGTCATCACAGGCGGTGGCGGTGGCGGCGGCGGCGGAATTTGAGAATCCGGGGATGCAGCATCCATGGCGCCGGTTTCCGGTTCTTCCGTTGAAGTTTCACTATGATCGAATGTTTTTAACAAGAGATCTCTCTTCCGTTCGATCTCAACCTCGTTTTCACCTGTCACCTTTTTCTTCTTCAATGCGGCAGCTTTCTGTTTGGGGGTGCTCGTCGAAGCTTTTGTTTTTTTTGTCGATCGTTTGGTGGCTGAAGCCGTTTTCTTGGTTTCGGTCTTTTTGGCTGGCGTCTTTTTTGCCGGAACCTTTTTGGCTTTAGGAGCACTCTTGGGTTTGGCTGCCGTTTTTTTGGCTGTTGTGCTCTTCTTAACGGGTTTTTTCTTTTCTTCTTTTTCTGAAGCGGTCTTTTTCTTTGATGTTGATTTGATTAAGCTATCTTTCCCCATGACAATCCCTTTGATTTTGCAGTAAATTTATTATATATAACACCTGAAAAAAATTGCTCCTGATATATATGATTCATTCTCCTTTGTAAACATTTTTTGAGACCGAAACGAACATGATCAAAGGTTTCTACCGGTGAGCATGATTTCATAGAAGGTGATTTCTAAGTCTTGGCTAAAACCTATCAAGATACCAGACGAAGAGGGGGAGCACATGGCAGACGGTTTGGATGTGATTATTGTCGATGACGATCCGAATGTTTGTGAGGTTGTAACCGAAGTCGTTCAGACATTTTACACGTGGGGCGATGTAAAGGCATTTACAGATGTGGATACTGCATCATCTTATTGCCTGAACAGAGAAGTCGGTGTTGCCATATTTATCGTGGATGTATTTCTCGGTGGAAAAAGCGGATTCTATTTTCTAGACACCATTGAAGAGAAATTTCCCACCGCACATGAAGATTCCATTATTATCACGGGAAATGCCAGTGATGATGTGGTGAATATGTGCGTGGCTTCCAATGTCAACCACCTGTTGGAGAAACCGATACGAGCGTTTGCGCTTCAGCTTGCGGTTCGATCCATCGTGTCAAAATATCTCAAGTTTTCAAAAATGCTTTTAAAGGACCCGTCTTTTGCAGCGATTGTTGCCAAGGTAGATCCCACGAATACCGCAGACACCGAGTGACCAAATTGTCTCCACGTCATGAAACGGTTTGCTCAATTCAACATATTTGTCTTTCTGTTCCTTTGTCATTCTATTGCGGCTGCGGCTGTTGAATCGGCCGAGGTTGTATCCGTACGCCCTGGAGCATACATAACCGTAGAAGCGGAGCGTCGGGATGCGGCAGTGGGCCAGGACGTTTTTCACGTAAATCGGCTGGAAACAGACAAACACGGCCGCATGTCCCTTCTTCTTCCGGATCATGCATTGCTTAAGATCGGCAGCGATACACGTTTTGTTTATCAGGGGGAAGAAAAAGAAGGACGGAATTGGTTGCTGGACAGGGGAAAAGTATGGTTGCGGGGTCTGTTTCGAAAAACACGCTTCAATGTTCAAACGCCTACCGCCATCATCGGAGTCAGAGGAACTGAATGGTACATGACCGTGGACGGAGATGGAACCACGACCGTCGGGGTCGTAGACGGCCGGGTTAAGGTTGAAAACCGCTTCGGCAGTCTGACACTCGCCTCCCGAGAAATGGCGACGGTGCGGCCGGGTCGCCCTCCGGTGAAAAGCGCGTATTTGATGCCGGAAAATGCTGTGAACTGGACCCTCAAGTATCGCGGACTTTGGGACAAAACCGATATCTTCCGTTCCGGGAAAGCACTGGGTGACACCATTCAGTCGGTGATCAAAGCCTATTCTCTTAATGATCTCGCTGCTGCATATGAATATCTAAACCAAGCCAAGGGTTCATTCAGCAAGACGGCCCCCTGGCTGGCCATGGCCGGTTTCCTGGAACTGGTTTCCGGAAACGACCTGGCAGCCCGGAAGTATTTCGGATCTGCTGCAACTGCCGACCCTGCCTGGGCCTTGCCCCATGCGCATCTTTCATTGATGAATCTTGTTGAAAACAAGATTTCCCCGGCTCGAAAAGAAGCTGAGCTTGCCCTGCAACTGGAACCGAAATCGGCTGTTGCCCTGCTTTCCATGGCGTATGTATTGAAAGCCGAGTTGCAGCTCGATAAGGCCTATGAACTGACAAAGCAGGCCGTGATTCTTTCCCCGCACTTTCACCAAGCCGCCCTCATTGCGGCCACCATAGCTCTTGAAATGGAAGATTACCGGCAGTGCAGAAGACTTTTGGAACGATTACCCGAAGACTCGTCCATCATGTCGGAGCGTGAAACATTATTCGGATACCTTCATTTTAGAGAAGGGCGTAACAAAGAAGCCGTCGAACATTTTAAAGCGGCGGTAACGGCCGATCCCGATGAACCGGACAGTTGGATGGGTCTGGGCCTGTCGCTTTTTCGATTAAACCGGGTGGAAGAAGGTCTTAGCGCCATCATTAAGGCCGCCTTGATTGCCCCCCAGGTTTCCGCCTATCAATCTTATCTGGCCAAAGCATTTTTCGAGCTGGATTTAAAGGATGAAGCAAAGGCCAGCCTGGCCCGGGCCAAACGGCTGGATCCCAAAGATCCCACTCCTCACCTCTATGAGGGTTTGTGGGCCTATGAAAACAGAAGGCCCGGGGAAGCCATACAGTACCTGGAAAACGCCAGGCGGTTGAATGATTATCGGGCGGTTTTTCGATCCCGATATCTATTGGATCAGGACAATGCTGTCCTCATGGCCAATGTGTCAAAGATATACGATCAGCTCGGTTTCGATAATTCATCGATCCAGGAAGCCGCCCGGGCACTGGAGATCAATCCTACCAATGAAGCGGCCCATCGAAGACTTTATTATGCATTGATTTTTGAGCCGGAGTTTCATCAGCAGGCGGCCTCCACCGAACTGCTTCTGGCCAAACTGTTTGTTCCGCCTACGAAGAATGCGGTTGTCTTCGATGAGGGAAACCTTTCTCCCTATCAGGGGATGTTTGATCGATCCGGTTTTGACGGCACTCTGTTCGGCGGGTATTTTCATTATGCCGATCAGGACCTGGAGAATAAGAGTCCGTTCGGCACGTTATCCGTAGCCGGGCAGTTGGATTCCCCTTTTGCCTTTCACTCCCAGGTGAGTCCCAATTATAACGAATCGAAGTTGAAAACCGATACCACCGATACATCTTCGGGCCTGACCACCATCAGCAGCCAGCGTCTCGATCAGGAGCAGAGGCTCATGACGTATACCACATTCATGAAATGGCAGCCGAACTCGAATTTCGGGATGTTTCTTGATGGCCGGTTATCGGATTCGAGTCTCGATATATCCAGTTCCAATGAAACCAGTATGCTGACCGATTCCACCGTAATCAGCAGCGGCCGAACCACCAGCGGCGGAGAGACGGATGTAACATTGGGAGACTTTGACACCGGGATGAATGCCCAGTTTTTCGGGGGCCTGAAAGGATTGTTTCATGTGTCTTATCACGATGAGACGTCGGATAGCGATACTGCCACGGTCAGTGATTTTTCCAGTTTCGCTTCCACTACAAGTCTGACCAGCGGCCAGGACAACACCCACTGGATTGTGCAGGGCGCTGTCTGGAATAACTGGTCGGATCATAACATTCAACTGGGAGGGAGATATTTTACACAGGATATCACCAGCGCCAGTGAAACCGAAATCGGTACGTTTACAAGCAAGTTCGAGCAATCCGAAGATTTCGAGTTTCTTTCCGGATTTCTGTTCCATCAATATTGGATTACCGACGATCTCCATTGGCTGGGGGGGTTGACTCTGGATCAGAGCCGGTATACGTCGCCCAGCGACAACGAGCACAGTCGAACCACTGCCAATCCGGTGGCCGGATTGAGTTGG
>CAYSUA010000234.1:0-8897 GCA_964433795.1 uncultured Desulfobacteraceae bacterium
AACCCTGGTCGCCTACGGCGCCGCCAAAGGCGGGTAAACTCTGAACCTGTGAACATTTTCAAATATAGATATGATAAATTGGTAAAGTTGTCAAGACAATTATGATTAATGATTGGGTGACCCTGTTTTTCACCTTTTATATGAACTTATTTAATAATTATTCTTATTTACCGATTATATATTAAAAAAACGAATACACGATCAGGTGAGGCAAATTAATTATGGGTAACGACAAGGTAAGCACTTCCCAAAATGAATTACTCGGCGTTATTTTCTTTTCATTAATATGTACCCTCTTAATGAGCTTTTTAAATGCGTTTGAGAAGCTTTATATATTTACCAATTCATTTGATCTCTTTCGATTTGGAGAATTTGCCGTATTTTTTCCTGCATTTACAGCCCTCGGTTTTACCTATTTTTCATATCGTCGAGTGAGGGATCTTGAATTCGAAATAACAAAGCGCAAGGAGACTGAAGAAGCACTGCGGGATAGTGAACAAAAGTATATGGAATTGAGTATAAAGGACGAATTAACCCAACTCTATAATGCAAGACACTTCAAAGACATCATAATAGCAGAGATTGAGCGTTCGCTTCGATACGACCATCCATTATCAATACTGCTGATGGACATCGATAATTTCAAACACTTCAACGACAGATATGGTCACCCGGCGGGCAACAAGGTTCTGGTCGTTCTCGGACAGGTGATTCAGGAAAGTATAAGAAGCACCGACCGAGCCTTTCGTTATGGCGGGGAGGAATTTACCGTTATCCTAACTGAAACTAACGTTGAAGGGGCTTTGGTGGTTGCAGAAAGAATCAGAGAAAGGTTTGAGGCGGAGTCATTTTCTCCGGAACCGAATGAAATAATACACAATTCGGTGAGTATCGGCCTTACCCAATACAAACCAAAGGAAGATGTGCAATCTTTGGTACAAAGAGCCGATATAGCTATGTATGCTGCGAAAAGGAAGGGGAAAAATCGGGTAGTTCTATCCTCTCATGACCACAGTGAATGAAAAATGCATCCGATGCCTCACCAACCTTAATAGGTAAGGAACGTAAGTCGTGAATAATTTTACCAATAATTTCGAAGCCCTTATGTCAAAGAGAGGCATATTTTGATACCGCAACGGGTAAATCCCATGAGAATTCGATGGATCGGAATTGCGCTGGTTCTGTTTTCCCTGCTGGGAGCAGCGCTGGTCACCCAATTTCTATTCCGAAACGAACAAAAATACGAGACAAGAGACATCATAAGCAAGGGTAACTACCTAGTCAGCCTTATCGCACTGCATCCTGTGGCTGATTTCAACGGAGAAAAACGGGATATTTTTCTCAGAACCTTTAGAGACTATCTTTTTTCCGAAAAACTCCTTTACTGTTTGGTCCACGATATCGAAGGACGTCCGCTTCTCGAACTGGCACCGCCGGGGCTGGCATCCGCGATCCCCAAAAATATTCGAATGCGCTCTCTCCAGAGCATGGGGCTGGCCACGCAAACCTTCAATTTAAAGAGATTGGAATATCCGATCTATGAGTTTGCAAAACCCATCTTCGGCAGTGGTCAGAAGGACGGAACCGTTCGTTTGGGCTTCAAAGCGCCGCCCGTTTCTCTGGTTTCCCCGGACCGCGTCAGTGTGCTGGCGATGATTGCTTTCTTCATTTTTGCCACAGGGATATTTGTTTACTATGGACAGGCATTTGCGCTCCGGCCGTTGAAAAATTGGTATCAAACGCTGGGACTCGGCTCTGCCGAATCAAATTCGGACAGACCGGAGCCGAAAAAAGCATCGAGCTTTCTCTCGATCGTAAAAGACCTAGAACAATCCTTTATTCAGATTAAGGAAATCCTTCAAGAAACAGAGTCGGGGAATGCCGTAATCGCCGGAAGGCTCGGTGCGGCAATATTTGAAAAAAATCAACTCGCTAAAATTATTGATTTTATAGACTTTGGAATTATCATCACCGACATTCAAGACCATGTCACCTTCATTAACGGTAACATGGTGAATCTTCTGAATAAGGATAAAGAAGAGCTGCTCGATCGTTCCTTGAACGACATCCTAACGCCTGAATCAATTCATTCCCTTATTTCACATCAGGATTCACTCAAAACAACCGCCGCTTCTCGCCAAATTGAGACTGAGTTTCCCGAGATTGCCCCCGGGGAAATCTTTCAAGTCTCTGTATCCTACATAAAGGATAATACGGGGACGGTAGTCAGCAAGATGATTTCAGTCCGAAATATTTCTCATCAAAAATCGACTGAAAAAACACAGCACGAATTCATAGCCAATGTTTCCCATGAGTTTCTCACCCCGTTGACAACCATCAATTCTTATACGGAAATGCTCATCGATGAAGAAGTCAACGACAGAGAAATGCAGAAGGAGTTTTACAATACGATCAGTCAGGAAGTCAGCCGATTAAGCAGTTTGCTACAAAATCTACTGAATATGTCAAAAATCGAGATGGGCGGTTTGACACTCGATAAAGGTATCGTAAAAACCGACTGGCTTGTGACGGACTGTTTAACTGCCGTGGAAAAACCGGCCCAGGAAAAACATATCGCCATCAAAAAGAGACTGCCGGACAACTATCCGACACTCATAGGCGATAAAGAGCTGTTAAAAACGGCGATTATCAATCTTTTGGGCAATGCGGTGAAGTATACCCCGGAAAATGGTGAAATTACGTTTTCAATGGCCGAAGCGGAGGAAAAAGTTATTTTTGAGGTCACCGATACCGGATACGGCGTTTCCGAGGAAGAGCTCCCCCATATCTTTGATAAATTTTATCGCTCCCAGAACCCCAATATCCTCGAAGAAAAGGGCAGCGGATTGGGTCTGGCGATGACTTCTGAAATAATTCAACTCCATGACGGTAAAATCGAAGTCCAAAGCGAACTCGACAAGGGGACCCAATTCACGGTCAAGCTGCCGCGAGAGGAAATCTATCTTGCAGAACAATAAAAAGATATTGGTTATTGATGATGAGGCCTCTATTCGCCGGGTGATTTCTCTCAAATTGAAAAACCGCGGTTACCGGGTATTAACGGCCGAAAATGGCGAAGAGGGGCTTCGACTCATCCAGACGGAAGAGCCCCATGTGGTGGTAACTGACATTAACATGCCGAAGCTGGACGGAAAGGGTCTCTGTGAACAAACCGATCACTTCAAACGAGACAGGGACTTTTTAACGATTGTCCTTACCGCTCGGATATCAATAGATGAGCGCCGCTGGATAGGAAAAATGCACCAGACCCAATTTATGCAAAAACCCTTTAGCCCATCAAAACTGGTGGATTGTATCGAACAATATTTTGGCAATCGATGATGATGAATATCAGCCCCTTTAAAAAATTTCTGACAAGCCTGTCCCGCGTCAGCCCGTTCACATTTGAAATCTGGAATGGATCACAGCCCCTGCTTTCTTATGAAAACGGCCGGGAAGCATCGACCATTAAGAACGATATAGAGGCCTTATCGGTGAGCATCAAGAAAGATGCTGCGTTTCGGCATGGCAGGTTGAAAGATTCTTCCGCCGTGTTCGGGATGCCTCTAAAACACGACGAAGAAACGGTTGGATCGTTGATTGCCTACGGAAAGAAGTTTGATGGGAATGGGCAGGTTAAAGAGATGGAAACATTCCTCACCGGCCTGGCAGAGCTTATGGAAGACAGGTGGATCGGTCAAAAAGAGATGGAGGAAATGGCGGATGAGCTGACGCAAAATTTTGAAGAGCTCCACTTTTATTCCCAGCTTGAAGCCAAAATCAGGACATTGGAATTTTCCGGCAGTTTGCTGAAAGATTTGATTGAGAACCTGATGGAGGCCCTGCGGGTGGATCTTGCCTTTGCCCGGTTTCCGCAACGCGAAGAATATAATCTGTTGGCCAATAATGCAAACTTTTCCAAAGAAAAAATCACGCCCGAGGATTTTGTGGATCGCCTTTTTCACCAAACCCATTCGGATGCCGCCCGATTGGACGGCGATTACTTTATCCTAAACGACTCCAGAGAGAATCCAGGTTTCAACAGCCTGCATCCAAAGCCTTTTCGCTACCTTGCCGTTCCCATGCAACATAACGGCGAGACCCACGGATGGTTGGGCATGCTTGCATTTGACTTAGAGGAAATTTTCCGGCGAAGCGAACTGAACCTATTAAGCGCAATGGCAAGGCAGATTGCCATGATTATCGCCAATACCGACCTGTATCGCGATATGGAACGGTTTGTCATCAATATCGTGAAGTCCCTGGTTCATGCGATTGAAGTCAAGGATTTTTATACCCGGGGTCATTCGGAACGTGTAAACCGCTACTGTATGATGATGGCCGATGAACTCGATCTGGATAAAGAAGATAAAGAGAATCTCCATTGGGCATCGATTTTACATGACATCGGAAAAATCGGCATCCCGGAAGCGATTTTAAACAAACCCGAAGACTTGGATGATGAAGAGTACGGCCTCGTTAAAAACCATTCCCGAAAAGGCTTTGAAATACTGCAACCGATTGAACAATTGGCCGGTTCTTTACCTGGCATTCTGTATCATCATGAGCGATATGACGGCAAAGGATATCCGGAAGGACTCAAAGGAGAGGCGATTCCTTTTTGCGCCAGAATTATTGCCGTTGCAGACACCTTCGACGCCCTCACCTCAAACCGGGCCTATCGTTTCGGTAGACACTCTGAAAACGCATTGGCCATCATGAAACATGCGGCCGGCAATCAGCTCGATGCCGAACTATTTGAAATATTCCAGAAAACGTACAGAGACCATTTCGGTTTCAGGAGCCCGGATGCCCATGGCAACAAAAGTCATTGATATAAATTCATCAAAAACAGGGGGAATACAGGGAGGCTCCCGGACGATTCTGCCGCTTAAGAATGCTGTAACGCATCAGAATTGCGCGGAACTGGAAACAGCTTTTCAAGAATGCGTCGACAACAACAAGACCGAAATCATCCTCGACTGCCGGGCACTGACCTTTTTGGACAGTGAGGCACTGGAGCTGCTGATCAGGATGCATGAAGACGCCGACAGTCACGGCTGTGAATTAAAACTCATCAGCTTGAATAAGGTTTGCAGCGACATCCTGGTTGCCACACGGCTTATGAACATATTGAATGTCTACAAGGATATTCACGGAGCCATCAAGAAATGGCCGTAAATCAGAACTATACTCGAAAACGAAAACGGCTTGGGGAAATGCTTATTTCCCAGAATCGCATCACCCAGGAGCAGCTGGAGGAGTGTCTTCAAATTCAAAAGCAGACATCCAAGCCCCTGGGAAGGATTCTGGTGGAAGAAGGGACCATCACCGAAGAGGAACTGAAACTCACCTTGGGGGAACAGCTCGGCATCCCTCATATCTGGCTCCGAAAAGGTCTCGTAGACCCAAAAATCGTGCATATGCTTCCCAAAGAAAAGGCCGTGCTGTTTAAAGTCCTTCCCATGTTTCGCGTCAACCGCGTCCTGACCCTTGCAACCAGCGATCCAAACGCGATTTTTGCATTCGATGAAGTTTCCAAAATTACCCGACTGGACGTACAACCCGTTCTCTGCCGGGCAGACGATATTGACGAAGCCATCAACACGTACTACCAGATAGAGGTGAACATCGATGACATGATGAACAGCATCGATGAATCTGAATTAGAGGTGGTTCAAACCGCACCCGACAGGGAAATCAGCGAGCTCGCCGAAATGGCAGAGGGCAGCCCGGTGATCAACCTGGCGAATATGATCCTGCTCAAATCGATCCGAGACGGTGCAAGCGATATCCATATTGAACCCCAGCCGGACAGGTTCCGGATTCGGGCCCGCATCGACGGGATGCTGTATGAACTCATGTCGCCGAAAATCGAAATGCACCCGCTGGTTGTTTCCCGGCTCAAAATCATGGCCAATCTGGATATCGCAGAACGGCGTATCCCTCAAGACGGTCGTATTCAGGTCTATGTGGACGGGCGAACGGTTGATCTCCGCTTTTCCTCCATGCCAGGCATTAACGGCGAAAAAGTAGTGCTTAGGATTTTGGATCGGAGCCGGGCAATCCTTGATATCAACAAGCTTGGATTTTCTGAAACGGTTATGGAACCTTTCAAGTTGCTGCTTCGAAAATCCCACGGCCTCATTCTCGTCTGCGGTCCCACAGGCAGCGGGAAAACCACAACCCTTTATTCAGCCATTTCGATGCTCAATACAATAGATAGAAACATCATTACCATCGAGGACCCGGTGGAATATCAGTTGGAAAACATCAATCAGAACCAGGTAAGAGAAACGATCGGTCTTACCTTTGCCAAATTTTTGAAACATGCCCTCAGGCAGGACCCGGATATTGTCCTGGTCGGTGAAATACGAGACCGTGAAACCGCTGAAATCGCCATTCAGGCGTCTTTGACCGGACACCTTGTGCTCTCAACCCTGCATACCAATGACAGCCCCAGCACCATCACCCGGCTCCTTGAAATGGGGGTGGAGCCCTATCTCCTGTCCTCCTCCCTCATGGCCTGCCTGGCCCAGCGCCTGGTAAGGACCCTCTGCTCGGAATGCAAAACCTATTATTACCCTCCAAAGGAAGTACTGGAAGAACTGGGTGTTGAAAAGGATGACGGCATTCGATTGTCAAAGGGAAAAGGCTGTCCGGCATGTTATGATTCGGGTTACAAAGGGCGTATGGGTATTATCGAACTCCTGGAAGTGGATGTAGGCCTCCAAACCCTGATTCTTAAAAATCCGTCTATCGATTCTCTCAAGAGCTATCTCGGCAAAAAAGGCTATTTTACATTGCAGAATTCAGGATATCAAAAGGTTTTGGAAGGTTTCACCACCATTGAAGAGGTCAAACGGGTCTCGTCCGCTGATATTTTATAATATGGTGAGATATCCCGGCACGGGTTTTGCTTTAAATCATTATCAGTTAATTGTAGATCATAACGCAGTCAATTTTTTGACAATGGAAGCTTTTGCATATGGCGATCGGTTTAAATCAAACAACAACACAGATGACGGTGAAAACCCCGGTTCGGAGTCAAAAATCCCGATCCGGCGGCGCTGATCGCTTTTACTTTCGCATTGGTCGCCAGGTAACCCACAGGGAATTGCTTTTTTTCTCTTCCCAACTGTCCTTAATGCTTGAGATCGGCACGCCCATGAACAGTGCCCTGAAAGCCATCGCAGACCAAACGGACAACCCGGTTTTTAAATCCGTAATCTTCGATATGCTTCAGAGTGTTGAAGACGGCCGTCAGCTTTCCGATGCCATGAAGCAGTCTCCCCGGACCTTTAGCAAAGTATTCAGCAGTATGATAAAGGCCGGTGAAACCGTCGGCTTATTAAAAGAAATTTTAGATCGCCTGGTGGAAATGGAAGAAAAGCGTCAAGCCCTGAAGACGCAAATAAAATCCGCGCTGACATATCCGGTTGTTCTGTGCGTCGTGGCAACCGTTGTGGTGATTTTCGTTTTGGTTGCAGTGTTGCCCAAATTTACATCATTTTTCGAAGGCAAGGAGAGTGTCCTGCCGTGGACCACCCAGTTTTTGATGCTTCTGAGTGGATCTTTCAGAGCCTATTGGTGGGCATATTTAAGCTCATCGATCGGAATGGCTGTGGGAATTTATTTCTTCATTCGGAGTGGAACAGGGTCAGCCCTGATAGACAGATTGATCATCAGCGCCCCCCTGGTCGGCAATCTCTCGAACAAAATCTATAACTGTCAACTCCTCCGCATCCTCGGAAATTTAATAGAAAGCCATGTTCCGCTGCTGGAGGCCCTGGAGGTGACTCGGGGTACGATCGGAAACCGATTTTACAGGGATTTTATCGATAAGATTGTAGGACATGTTCGGGAAGGCGGAAGGTTTTCCCAACCGTTTGCGGATTATCCGTACACGATGGCATCCGTTAAACAGATGGTGGCAACCGGTGAGGAGGCCGGAAATCTGTCCAGGGTGATGCTGCGATTGGCCGAGTTTTATGATGAAGAGGTGGATCGGGAACTGAAGGGGTTTGCCGCGATGATCGAGCCGATGGCATTGGTTGTGATCGGAGGGGTCGTTGGCCTGATCGTCTCTTCCGTAATCTTGCCGATGTTCAAGCTGGCAAGTGTGGTTCGCTGATGTTGAATTATAAGGTGATAAACGAGGTTTAAACTAAAGGTTTTTATCCATTTTCCGATAAAATTAGTAGTTGAATTAACAAACAAAATGAGAAGGAATTGTAGGTCAAAGGAGTAGTCATGAAGATCATATTCAACAAACGGAAGCCGAATTTGAAAGATCAGTCAGGTTTTACGTTAATCGAAATCCTGATTGTCGTCATCCTTCTGGGAATTCTGGCGACGATCATCATCCCGCAGGTCAGCGTGTCCACCGATGATGCCAAGCTCAATACGCTGATAACCAACCTGACCCAAATGCGGAACTCCCTTGAGGTTTACTATTATCAGCATAACAACGCATATCCCGCGTCGTCTACGCCCTCAACCCTACCGGGAGACGTATCCGGTGATGCAGCAATCTTTATCGCACAGCTCACACGCTATACGGATGAAGACGGAAATGTTCAAGATTCAAAGGATTCGACCTTTAAATACGGCCCCTACATCAAAGGGGGTGCTTTGCCCACAAATCCGTTTAACAGTAAGAGTGATGTTACCATCGATTCCGCAGAGACAGACATTACGGAAAAGACTTCGAGCTCCGTGAACACCGGTTATAAATTCTATTCGGTAACAGGCGTTATTATGGCAGCCGACGGCACCCACGAGACCGAGTAAGCGTTTAACAGGTCTGGGTATCAGCCCAATAAGCGCTAAGTAAACATCTGCAGGTTGCATTTATACCATAGGAGTTGTTTTGAAAGATGAACGTCTAACTCGCC
>CAYSUA010000235.1:0-8865 GCA_964433795.1 uncultured Desulfobacteraceae bacterium
ATATCTGCCACGAGTGTTAGAATCGCAAGTCTTGCCCCCCCCAATCGGTAAACATTGGTTGCACCGATGTTCCCGCTTCCGTTTCTCCGTACATCAATGCCGGAGAAACGACGGGTAAATATTAATCCCCAGGGGATCGAACCCAAAAGATATGATACAATCGGAAGGCCAAACAATGTTAAAGGGGAAATATTTACCATGATCTGTCTCTCATCTTGTGAATGAAGTCGCTGATTTGACGATTTATCGTAATGATGTTGACATATCAACCCATTAAGTTTGTTTTTTAGGAGGGCCGAAATATGGAACCGATCAAAATTCCCATCAGTGATGTTTTGGATTTACACACCTTTCAACCCAAGGAAGTTCCGGATCTTTTAACAGACTATTTTTCAGAGTGCATTGATGCCGGAATCCATACGGTTCGGGTGATTCATGGGAAGGGCAAGGGGATTTTGAAACACCGGGTGCATTCCATTTTGAAAAAGAATTCCCTGGTTCAATCCTTTAAAGATGCGTCGTCCGAACGTGGTGGATGGGGAGCCACAATCGTGGAGTTAAAAAAAGAAAACGTTTAAAATGGATAAACGTCTGTGCTTGCCCTGTGGAATTCCGCTCTGCGGACTCCGTTCCGGAGATTCCACAGGGTAAATCTTTGTGGGGCCTGCCGCGGCGAAGCCTCTCGCGAAGACGGGTCTGTGGCTAATTTATTATATGGTCCCGATTTCCATGGCATTGAGAACTTCGTTTGCCTCGCTGAAATCGGGATCCAGCTCCAGTGCCTTATTGAAACAGATTCTCGCCTTGTCCGGCAGCTTCAACTCAAAATAGAGCCTACCGATATTGTAGTGGATGTGGGGTTCATTCGGATGGACTTTTAATGCCTTTTGATAGTGATTCAACGATGTCTTCAAATTCCCTCTCCTTCGGTATAGCACCCCGAGGCTGTTGAAGACATTGACGGAATCCGGGCTGATTTGGAGGATTTCGTTGAGTACCGCTTCTGCATCCTGCATTTTTTCCCGACTGATATAAATATCTGCAGCTTTCTGAAGGTATTCCTGGGCTTTCTCATTCTTTCCCAGTTTTTTATAAGCGCGTCCCATGGCTTCAAACGCCTTGGCAAAGAGCCGATCAATCTGGGTTGCCTTTCGAAAGGCGGCAATTGCCTCTTCATATTCTCCCTGAGATGTTTTGATATAACCGATATTGTAGTAGACTTCGGCCGATTCGCCTCTTTGGGTGAGTTCATCGAAAACCGTGAGGGCACTGTCATAATCGTTCTTCTCGATTAACCGCATTCCCTCTTCGAATGATGATTCAGCCGCGGATATATCGGCCTGTTTTTTGATCTTTTCGAGTATTTTGATCTTCTGTTCCACGTTTTTCAAATCAAAGGGTTTCATCATGAGCCCGGTAACCCCTGCTTGCCCAGCCTGGATTACCCGGACTTTGGTGAATGAGGAATGGGTCAGGAAAAACGGCATGAAGTGGAGATTGTCATCGTTTCGGGTGATCCGTAATAAGGCAATACCGGTCATGTCCGGCATTTCCCATGCCGAAATGACGCAATCAAAATCCTTGATCCGCATCAACGACCAGGCGTCATTGGCGTTGTCTGTTATTTCGATATCTTCATGCCCGATGGTGGTGAAAATTTTCTTAAGGTCACTGGTTTTGGTAGGATCATTGTCAACTAGTAGAATGGAAAGTTTTTTCATGCTGTATGTCCATCGATTCGATCGAGTATCGGTTTTCCCATTAGCTCTTCCGGTTTGATGAGTGTTGCTACCCTGCCCGACTTTGCAGAATCAATTCCTCGACGAAGTTTCAGGAGGAGATCTTCGATGGTCTGGATATTATGATTGTCGACGGTTGCAGACAGCGGTTCAATTTTATATTGAAACCTTTCCTCCGTTGCCCGTTTCATGCAGGTTAAGATTTCCATCGCAACCCTATAGCACTTTAACAAGGTGTTTTCAACACGGGCCAGGTTGATTGACCAGAAATGAAATTCATTCCAGGTATTTTCTAAGAGGAATTCGGCTTTCACTAAAGCTTTTGTGTCACCGTCATCATGCGCATCTAAAGTGACTAGTAATTTTTCCGGTTGATCAATTTTATTAGATTCGGGTCTTTCAGATTCTAAGGGCTGCTTCATGAAATATTGACAGGTATCGGTGAACAGTTGTTTGGCCCGGTGAGCAGTGACTGTGCAGGCATTGGGTTCAAACACGATTGAAGATTTTTTGTGGGCATGCAGCCCATTTAACAAAATCCACCCGATGACCCGGAGAAGATGCTGTCCGGAATAAAGAAGGGAATTTTCATCCTTGCGGGAAGATGTGCCGTCGTAGGCTTCCCAGCGATCTGCGCAGGGTTCTTCATTGTTGCAGGATATTGAAAGCAATCGATTCTTCACATGGGTTCTCAAGAAGGTTGAGCAGCGTTCTATTTTGCTCGGCTTTTTTTGAAACCAGACAGCGATCCGGTTGGTCAACGCCTTTAAGTCGGACAGAGTCATATCAAACGGTGGATTTTCTCTGTCCTGACTTCTCAAGATCAGTTCATACAGAAACATGAGTTTTTCAAAAATGAGTTCATCAAAGGCAAGCTTCTCATTCTCAGACCATTGCGTGTACTGTTCAAATCGGTTTATCTTCTCCGCTTCCCATGACCACTCTGCAAACAGCCGGTTCAACAATTCCTGTTTGGGGCTGTCCAGTTTCGGCACGGATAAAAAGGGGTACCCGCTTAACCGCAGCATGATGCATTCTTTGATGAGTTCGAGTCCCTGGGGGTCATTCATGTACTCAAAAAAATCCAAAATCTTTTCAAAGACCACCAAATAGGGATCCACCAGGTAACTGTCCAACGGTCTTTCCGAAAACCGCTGTTTCACTTTATCGCACAACAAGCCGTCCCTATTTCCAAAGAAGGAATAATAGGCGATGAGTGTCGATTTGATAAGCGATTTTACCGGATCGGTCCTGGATTTATAAACCTGCCATAGAAGCGCGCCCAGGCATTCTGCCTGATTGATGGATTCAAGACCGCCGAGATCGATGTAGTCTTCCGCGACTATATCCTCGATATTCGATTGCGAAATGGTATTGATCCACTGGTTGTATTTCGAATCGGACAGACCCACCGGAAGAACGGCCCAAAAAGGAATCCTTCCGGCAACCATAATAAACGTCCGGTAGAATTCTTCTTTAAGCAAGGTTTTCTGAGCCGTTCCCGAGCTTTCGGAATCGATGGCAGAAAAGTTATTGTTTCGAATTTGATTGATATCGAGAACGAAAAATTTCACCTGCTGCTGATAAACGGTTCTGCTCCAGTGTTCGATTTCGGAAAGCTTCCGTTCCAATTGCTCAAGGCTTCCGGGTTGAAAAACGGATTCATCAATCAGTAACCAGTAATCAAAATCGGAGTAGTGAGTTTGGCCGATGGTACCCGAACTGCCCATCAGATAGACGCCATGGATGTGATACTGTTTTGATAAATACCCGGGATGTGTATCTGTTTTTATCCGGTGTGCTTTGATGGCATGTTTCCAAAACCCGGATTTTTCAAATTTGTAAATGCCGCACGGGGGTATTTGCATTTCTAGATAACCGGGAAAATCGGGATGATTAATATGGAGCAAGAAGGGAATCGAATGAAACAATTCAAGCTTTTCGGGCGATAAATAGCGGATCAGTTCTCTTAACCGGGAGATATTATAAGTAAAAAAGGCTTCCCTGGAGGCCCGGATCTTTTCAGTCACTGATATACGGATTTGATCATTAGACTGTAGTGAATGCATCTGATTGCACAGAAACCTTTAAATAATCGCTTAATTTATATTCGAATGTGACGATAAAATATATTGTACAGTTATAAAATCGGCAACACGGCGCTGGGCTTTAGGCAATTTATATTTCAAACATCCAAGAGAAATTCATACAGTTGATAAGGTGGCTTTATCACAATGGAAATTGTTGATGCCTCGAAAGAATCTACGAACGGATTAGAATTAGACAAGATTGATTTGTCGGATATTTTGTTTGCTCCGGGAACGGAGAAGAAGGCTCAAAAAAAAGGTAAAAAGTTCGGGATAAAAATTCCATCCCTAAATAAAGCGAATTTTAAAATTGTATTGATCATCGGTGCTATTATCCTGTCTCTTACCATCGTGTATTTGCTCTGGGACCAGACGATTATAGACCTGCCGTTTATAGAAAGTGGGTCCACTGCGCAGATGTCGAAACGCATCGCAACAGTCGGCCCGGTGATGGCAAGCTTCGGCAAGGATGATCATATAAAAATGACCGTTCAAATTGAGTGCAAAGATACGAAGCTAAAAGATAAGGTTTTGAAATTGGAAAATCGGATTCAAAACAAAATTGTGCTGATGTTGAACGATCCCAAAACCAGGCGCCTGGTGAGGCAGGGAGATTTTAAGGCATTGAAGCCGTTCATTAAAAAAGAGGTGGAACGGTTGCTTAAAAATAGCGGAGTTAAGGACGTTTATTTCTCACAAATCACCTTGTATTAGCAAAAAATCGTTTCCCTCCATTTCTTACACCCTTAACCCCTCTCTGTTTTATTTACGATCAGTTAAGGTTAAACATATGTATAAACGCTATAATCGGTTTCTCCTGCCAGTATGAACTCTATCTGATCCTGGATTTCATTTCTTTTTTCATTTTGTACCCAGGCCTGCCACTGTTCAGCCGACTGCCATGTGCTGATGACCATAATCTCATTGGGATTATTGATGTTTTTCAATGTTTCGCCTGATATGTACCCCGGCTGGTTTACCCCTAAATTTCTGAGTTGTTTCAACAGAGGCATCAATTCTGTTTCTTTTTCTCTGGGAATGGTTCGTTTAATGAGAATTTTAACCGTCATGTTGCCTCCTTTATGGTTTTATGTGTTTTCGTAAAAACCTTGCCCGTCAGAGGTGTTTCAAGAGGTGAGGAGGTGGCGGTTCAGAAGTTAGTCGAAACAGATCGATGGCCGACTCGATGAAGATGGGTTCGCTTCGGGCATATGCCAGTGGAGATATGATATTTAATGCAGGACCATTCTGTCAAGCAAAATGGATTTTTATTTGACAAGAATCGATTGATTCTATAAAATGCCCATACCTTTCCGATCGATGCTATCAAGCTTGGGGTAGTGGATACACATCGTTTTTTGACAACCTGCATTTCAAGGAGAATCGGCTTTAAGGCCTAAACTGCTGGTATTGTTTTCCCTTCGCCCAGATGATTTCAGGGGCCAAGCACAGCAGTTTTCAGAGGCCTGTCATCTCTGTTGCCAGGTCATTATTTTCCACTATCCCTTGCTTGTTCTTCAGACAGACCGATACCTTTCTTTCATTATCCTTTTGATATTACAGAAAATTTAGCTTCGATATCCACTCGCATTGACCTGTGAGGACCGTATTCTGACTCTTGTATTCCTTTTCGGATTGATCCCGGCAAAGCCTGTTAGCTTTGACTTGACCCTGAGGACCAGGTTATTAAGATCGAATAAAACATAAGGGGGTTTAAAATATGGTCTATGATTTACTGATAAAAGGAGGCGATCTTTTCATTCCCAAGGATAAAAAGTTCACAAAAACTGATATCGGAATAAAAAATGGCAGGATCATCAGAATAAACTCCTCCCTTGCTACAGAGGAAGCCGAAGAGGTTATTGATGCTTCAGGCATGATTGTATCACCGGGCCTGATAGATTTCCATGTGCATTGCTTTTTCCTGGTCCACAAGATAAGCATCGATCCGGATTTGCTTGCGCCTCGGGCGGGAACCACGACAATGGTGGATGGTGGCAGCGCCGGTGCTCTTAATTTTGATGCCTTCCGGGAGTTTGTCATAAAAAAATCGAATATTAATATTCTGGCTTTCCTGAATATAAGCCTTATCGGACAGTGTTTCGAAGCACAAATATCAGGAGTTCCCGTTATCCATGAATATGATGACTTGCGTCTGGTACATATAGACCAAACCGTTAAATGCATTGATGCGAACCGTGATTTTCTTGTGGGTGTCAAAGTTCGCGCCTACCACGGGCTCACAAATCCAACTCCGATATATTCAGCCATTGAAGCCGCAGAACAATGCGATGTCCCCCTGATGATACATACCGCCTCACCGCCGCCCTCAACCCGTCAATATATGCACCTGCTACGTCCCGGGGATATCGTGACCCATCTATATCATCCAGATCCGAGGAGTATAGTAGACCGCAAGTTCCGGATCAGGCCTGAATATCTTGAGGCCAGGGAGAGGGGGGTATTGATGGAAACCGGTTTTGCCAGATGGCATACCGACTTTGAAGTGATGAAACGTGCCGTTCAGGAGGGTTTCTGGCCGGATATCATCAGCACCGATGTGACCGCAACAAATGTGGAAGATCTGGTATACGATGTTTTGTATACGGCCAGTAAATTTTTAGCCGTCGGAATGCCTTTGGAAGAGGTGTTGGCTGCGATGACCATAGCACCCGCACAGGCAATGAAGCGACATCAATTGGCTGAAGCTGAGGAAGGATCAATCGCTGATTTAACTGTTATTGAGCGTATTAAAGAAGATATAACATTTCACGATTACTATGGACATTCTATGAAAGGCAATGAAAGAATCGTATGCAATCGGCTGATTCGAAAAGGTGAAGTGTTAAGAAATGAAAAACTTGAAGTTTGTTAAATATTCAATGGGTCGGCCCCAATATAAAAAACCCCCGATGAGCTACATTTATCACCGGGGGTGAAGAGAAGGGGAATAATGAAAATTCCCTGAAGGTTTATTACCACAATGTGGCACTAAATGTAAAGCATAAAATTCTCGGTTATTTCAAAATGAAAAAAGCGGCTCATAAATCTATTATGACCGCCTATTTTCAATATTAACCTCACTGGGTTGTTATATGATACAATAATACCGTGTGGAAAGATGTCAAATGATAATTGCCGTCTTGAGATTTCAGACAACAGAAAGGGGGAATATGAGGTTTTTTGCAATTTATTTAATAGGTATTTCGATAGCAACTTTTTTGGCCGCAGCATTTTTGAATCTCACGCATGGCGAGGTTTACGGCGTCGTACCGGAAGGATTTTCACGGGCAAGTACAAATATTTCTCTAATCGCCATCGCCATCGGTGTGTGGTGGCGGGAAATAAAAGGGAGGGAAGGATAGAAAACAGAAAACCAAACCAATGGAAGTTTCTTTTTTTGAAAGATTAACGGACGGAATCGTCTATTTTATCCTCGCGAAATAAATTCTATCGTATATGGCGGTACCCCTTCTTTATGCTTTTTAGCGTATGCAGCGATAAGATTCGCTAAAAGGCGAAAATCGGATCCGGGGATCGTGTGGGAAACGATGAGCAGTCCATAGTGGGGTTTCATATCTTCAAAAAAACGTACGGTCAATGCGATATAATCATTGCGGTTGCGGGTGACCATAACGCGTTTTTCACTAATCGCAGTCAGAAACTGGTCCTCGTCAGAAGCCCCGATCATGTCCTTTTCGTGGGCACTGATCGCATCGACGTTCATCTTACGGAGAAGAACGGCTATTTTCGGGCTGATGTCCTCATCCAGATAGAGCTTCACAGCATGCTCCCCGGTTTCGCCAGAAAAGGAAATCGCCTGAGGATTTCATGCTGATCAAGATTTTCGTTTCGAGAAATGGTATCGTCGATCTCTTGGGGATAAAGCGCATAATAGGAGAAAGCGGCTCGAACCTGTTGTTCATTGAGCCAGTGATAGGCCTTTTTTAACTTTTCGTAGTCTTTAGATAATCCCTTGAATGCAGCGATCAACTCCCAGACATCGATACCGGAACCGGCTATTCTTGCCCGTCTTCCGCTCGGACCGTCCACAAACAATATTCCCGGACAACGTCTCATTTTGATAGCTTCTACCAAGAGATCTTTCGCTTGACCAGAGAAGTCCTTACCCATAGATTTTGCAAGTTTTTCAATATCTTCTACCGCCTCAGCAGGCAATCGCAGTGTTTTCTGTATAGTGGCCATGTTTTAAATTCCTCTCGATTAAGATGTCAATAGATTACATAAGAATTCATTGAATGTCAAAACCATTCTTTAAATGCTCAACCGATCATTCAACGAATGTTTTAAGAATTTTGAATCACCAATTTGCCGTTACTGAAGCATCGGCAGCCAATGGCATGGGGGAAGGGGATTTAAAAGAAAAAAGGGTCAATCGCCGTAACGATTAACCCTTTTCTCTAATTAAGAATTCGTGGTGCCGAGGGTCAGAATCGAACTGCCGACACGGGGATTTTAAAGCACATGCCTACGTAAATTTAATCCCCCAATATTTACAATAACTTACTGATTTGACTTTAAAAATCATATGGGATAATTTTACCTAATCTGACCCTATTTTCTCTATTTCCCCCAGTTTTCTTTAGCCATTCTTTAGCCAGAAGTCGGTCAACTTTTAAAATCTATCTAGACTAAATAGGCTTGAGCAACTGTGAATAGGGTAATTATAATGGTCATTATAAAAATATTCCACTGGATACCGTATTCATAATGTCGGCTATTGTATTTCTGCAACCAACAGAAAGAGGTGTTAATTTGCTTATTTTGATTCGATGATTCGGGTCCCTGATGGCCACCCAAAATCCCCCACTTGTGGCCACTTGAAAATCCCCCACCCCCCTGGACCGATTTCACAATAAAGATTGGCCCAAACGGCGACAGAACGTAGACACCTCCCATTTGCATAATCAACAAATGGGAGGGAGGAAGGATGAACGTTTTGAAGCCGCATCTGAAGGCAACAGTCAGAACATTACTGGACAAGGGTGTAAGTCAACGGGAGATCAACCGGAAGACCG